>NZ_JBIVPJ010000009.1:231358-317355 GCF_044754585.1 Streptomyces sp. NPDC093065
GGCCCGTCTCCGGGACGGCGCCGGGGTCGCCGGCCGTGCCGGGCCATGGCACGGGTGCTGCTTCAGGTACGGGCCGGGCCTCAGGGGGGCGGCCCTCAGCCGGGACGGCACCCGGTCCCCACGACACGCCCGTCCACGGCACGGGTCCTGCCTCGGGTACGGGCCCGGCTTCAGGGGGGTGGCCCGTCTCCGGGACGGCGCCGGGGTCGCCGGCCGTGCCGGGCCATGGCACGGGTGCTGCTTCAGGTACGGGCCGGGCCTCAGGGGGGCGGCCCTCCTCCGGGACGGCACTGGGGTCCCCCGCCGCGCCCGGCCACGGCACGGCGCGCGCTCTTCCCCCGGCGCCCGCGTCCCCCGCCGCCCCGGAGCCCCCCACCGGAGCGTGGCCGACCGACGGTCCGGCGCCCGTGTCCGCGACGCCGCCCGAAGCCGCCGCGTCGCCGGGTGCCGCCCCCGTCGCCGAGGGGCTCCGTCCCCGGGGCAACCTGCGCGCCCGGCTCACCTCCTTCGTCGGCCGGGACGGCGACGTGGAGGCGCTGCGCACCGACCTGGTGAGCGCCCGGCTCGTCACCCTCCTCGGGCCCGGCGGGGCCGGCAAGACGCGGCTGTCGCAGGAGGTCGCCGAGGGGGTGGGGGACACGGCCCGGGACGGAGTGTGGCTGGCCGAACTGGCGCCCGTCGACGACCCCGCCGACGTACCGGAGGCCGTCCTGACCGCCGTCGGCGCCCGCGAGACCGTGCTCTACCGCGCCGGCGCCGAGGAGATGCGGGCCGTCACCGCCTCCGAGGGGCAGGACACCGCCGTCGAGCGGCTCGTCGAGCACTGCGGCCGGCGCCGCATGCTGATCGTCCTCGACAACTGCGAGCACGTCGTCGACGCCGCCGCCCGGCTCACCGAGGAGATCCTCGCCCGCTGCCCCCACCTCACCGTCCTCGCCACCAGCCGCGAACCCCTCGGCGTACCGGGGGAGTCGCTGCGTCCCGTGGAGCCGCTGCCCGAGCCCGCCGCGCTGCGGCTGCTCGCCGACCGGGGCGCCGCCGCCCGCCCCGGCTTCCGCGTCGACGCCGACGAGGCGACCGCCGCCGCCTGCGCCGAGATCTGCCGCCGCCTCGACGGACTGCCGCTGGCGATCGAACTGGCCGCCGCCCGGCTCCGCATGCTCACCCCGCGCCAGATCGCCGACCGCCTCGACGACCGCTTCCGCCTGCTCACCTCCGGCAGCCGCACCGTCCTGCCCCGCCAGCAGACGCTGCGCGCGGTCGTCGACTGGTCCTGGGACCTGCTCGACGCGGACGAACGCGACGTCCTGGGGCGGCTGTCCGTCTTCGCGGGCGGCTGCGACCTCGCCGCCGCCGAGGCCGTGTGCGGGCCCGCCGCGCTGGACGCCCTCGGCTCCCTCGTCGACAAGTCCCTCGTCGTGGCCGCGCCCGTGACCGACCGGAGCAACGGCGACGGCATGCGCTACCGCCTCCTGGAGACCGTCGCCGAATACGCCGGCGAGCGCCTCGACGAGTCCGGCGCCCGCGCCACCACCGCCCGCGCCCACCTGACGTACTACCGCGAACTCGCCCGAACCACCGACCCGTTGCTCCGCGGCCCACAGCAACTCGCCGCCGTCGAGCGGCTGGAGCGCGAGTACGAGAACCTGCGCACCGCCCTGCGCCACGCCGTCGCCGAGCGCGACGAACAGGAGGCGCTGAGCCTGACCCTGTCGCTGGTCTGGTACTGGCAGATGCGCGACCTGCGGGTCGAGGCCCGGAACTGGTTCGTCGAGGTGATGGCGCTCGGCCCGGACCCCTTCACCGAACCGGTCACCCCCGCTCAGCCGGTCTGGGAGCGGTGCACCTCCGCCCCGCCCCCGATGACCGGGGAGGTCCTCGCCGAGGCCCGGCGCGGGGTGCACCTGGCCCATCTGGCCTGCATGGACACGGAGCTGGACGCCTGGCAGCAGCCGGGCGCCCAGGCCAAGCTGCGCGCCATCGCCGACACCTACGAGCCGGGCATGCCGCAGACCTGTTCCAGTCCCGGCCTGCTCTGGTTCTACGCCGTGATGCTCGTCGGCGACATGGCGCGGCTGCGCGAGATCATGGACGCCACCCTGCGCACCTGCCGCGCGACCCCGGGCTACGAGTGGGAGCTGGCCGGCGGCCTGCAGATGCGCGCCCAGATGCTCGCCAACCGCACCGACTGGGCGGGCGACGCGCTCCGTGACGCCGACGAGTCGCTGGAGATCTACCGCCGTCTCGGCGACGCCTGGGGCATGGCCGAGGCCCTCTCCGGACGTGCCGAGGCGCGGGAACGCGTCGGCGAGTACCGGCTCGCCGCCGTCGACTACCGGGCCGCCGCGGAGCACGCCGAACGGCTCGGCGCGCACGCCCAGGTGGACATCCTCGACGCCCGCCTCGGCAGCGTGCTCCTTGAGGCGGGCGAGTCCGAGGAGGGCGAGCGCATCCTGCGCGACGTCATCGAACGCACTCGCGGGACGGGCCACAACGGGGCGATGCCCGCGGCCCGGCTGTTCCTCGCCGGACGGCTCGGCATGACCGGGCGGACCGCCCAGGCCGGCGAGCAACTGCGGCTGCTGCGCGAGGAGTTCTCCATCGCGCACTTCGTGGTCTTCGACGCCTTCATCCTCGCCGCGGAGGCCTGGATCGACACCCTGGAGGGCCGGCACGAGGAGTGCCTGACCAAGGTCCGCAAGTCGCTGGAGCGGGCCGAGGACCCGCTCTCCACGGCCATCGCCCCGCACATGCGCTCCGCCTACCTGACCATCGCCGCGATGGCGATGGCCCGCCTGGACGGCGGGCGCCAGGCCGCCGACGGCGCCCGGTGCCTCGGCGCCGCGGACGCCGTGCTGCCGCCGGGCCACGTGGCGTCCGGCATGGAGCGGGACGCGCGCGAGCGGGCCGTGGAGCGGATCCGCGAGGCGCTCGACGACGAGGCGTACGACGCCGCCTACGCCGAGGGCGGCCGGCTCTCCGTGAAGGAGGCCGCCGCCCTCGTCTGACGCGTACGGCGCCCGCGCCACGCTCAGGTCTTCGTACGGAACTTGTGGATGGCGACCGGCGCCATCACCGCCGTGATCGCCACCGACCAGCCGAGCGTGATCCACAGGTCGTGCGCGACCGGGCCGCCCACCATCAGCCCGCGCGCCGCGTCGGCGAGCGTGGACAGCGGGTTGTAGTCGGTGAAGGACTGCAGCCAGCCCGGCATCGACTGCGTCGGCGCGAAGATCGAGGAGCCGAACTGCAGCGGGAACAGCACCATGAAGCCCATCGCCTGCACGGACTGCGCGTTCTTCAGTACGACGCCCAGGGTCAGGAACACCCACATGATCGACGAGGCGAACACCGCGGACAGACCCACCGCCGCGAACAGCCCGGCCCAGTGGTCGATGTCGAAGCCGACCAGGACGGCGACGATCATCAGCACCGTGGTGGCGAACAGCATCCGGACCATCTCGACGGCGATCTTCGCGAAGAGCACCGACCCGCGCCCGATCGGCAGCGACCGGAAGCGGTCCATGACACCGGAGTTGAAGTCCTGGCTGAAGCCGGTGCCGACGCCCTGGGAGAGCGTCATGCTCATCATCGCGATCATGCCGGGGATCACGTACTGCACATAGCCGTCCTGCCCGCCGCCCAGCGCCTGGCCGATCGACCCGCCGAAGACGTACACGAACAGCAGGGTGAAGACGATCGGCATCAGCAGCGCGTCGAACATCGACTCCGGGTCCTGCCGGATCCACAGCAGATTGCGGCGGACCAGCGCCCCGGTGTGCCGCAGATGCGCGCGCGGCGAGATCCGGGCGTCGGGAGCGGGAGTCACGGCGGGTGCGGGTGCGGTGGTGGTGATCGAAGGGGCGGCGCGAAGCGCCTCGGGCGGGGTGGTGGTGGAAGACGGGTGGGCGCTCATACGGCGACCTCCTCGCGGGCGTCGTCGGTGGCGGGAGCGGGGTCCTGCGGGGCACTGGCGCGGTGGCCGGTGAGGGACAGGAAGACCTCGTCCAGGCTGGGCAGTTCGGTGGTGACGGCGGAGACGGTGATGCCGCGCGCGGTGACCGCGCCGACGACGGCCGTCAGCTGCTCGTCGCTGAGGATCGGCACCAGGACGGCGCCGCGCTCGGTGTCCACCGTGGTGCTGGCGAGCCCGGTGATGCCGAGTTCGTCCAGGTAGGCGGCGAGCGGGCGCAGTTGGAGCGGATCGGCCGGGC
This sequence comes from Streptomyces sp. NPDC093065, assembly GCF_044754585.1. Classification (NCBI taxonomy): domain Bacteria; kingdom Bacillati; phylum Actinomycetota; class Actinomycetes; order Kitasatosporales; family Streptomycetaceae; genus Streptomyces; species Streptomyces sp. NPDC093065. The sequence goes on from NZ_JBIVPJ010000009.1 coordinate 235,573, forward strand.
GGACCCGCAGGGTGCGGCCGCCGACCTTGGCCTTCAGCTCCTCGATGCCGCCGTTCGCGATGACCTTGCCGCGGTCCACCACGGTCAGCTCGGAGGCGAGCTGCTCGGCCTCCTCCATGTACTGCGTGGTGAGCAGCACGGTGACGCCGTCGCCGACCATGCGCTTGACCTCGTCCCACACCTCGTTGCGGGTGCGCGGGTCGAGGCCGGTGGTGGGCTCGTCCAGGTACAGCACGGCCGGGTGCCCGATCATGGAGGCGGCCAGGTCGAGCCGGCGCCGCATGCCGCCGGAGTACGTGGACGCGGGCCGCTTGCCGGCCTCGGTGAGCGAGAACCGCTCAAGGAGTTCGTCGGCGCGGGTGCGCGCGTCCCGGCGGGACAGGTCGAGCAGCCGGCCGATCATGTAGAGGTTCTCCCAGCCGGGGAGCTTCTCGTCCACGGAGGCGTACTGCCCGGTCAGCCCTATGACGCGGCGCAGCTGCCGCGGCTGCCGTACGACGTCGTAGCCGGCGACGTGCGCCTGGCCGGAGTCGGGGGTGATGAGGGTGGACAGGATGCGCACGAGGGTGGTCTTGCCCGCGCCGTTCGGCCCGAGCACGCCCATCACGGTGCCCTCGCGCACGTCCAGGTCGACGCCGTCCAGCGCCTTGGTCTCGCCGTAGTGCTTGACCAGCCCCCGTACGGTGACCGCGCTGTCCGCGGCCGGAGGGGTGTCGTCGATTCGCTTCATGCCCCAGACGATGGCAGGGGGCATCGACAAACCACCGACATCCCACCGACAGCACGACCCGCGGCGCCGACATCTCACCGACATCCGGCCCGGAAGACCACCCGGCCCCGCCGACGGGGGAAGATCGGCGGGGCCGGGGGTCGTACCGCGATGGTCTGCTAGTGGACCGCGTGCTCGTCCGCGGGGAACGTGCCGCCGACGACGTCCTCGGCGTACGCCTTCGCCGCGTCGCCCATGACCTTGCGCAGGTCGGCGTACTGCTTGACGAACTTCGGCATCCGGCCGCCGGTCAGCCCGAGCATGTCGGTCCACACCAGCACCTGGGCGTCCGTGTCCGGGCCCGCGCCGATCCCGACCGTCGGGATGTGCAGCGTGCGGGTCACCTCGGCGGCCAGCTCGGCCGGCACCAGCTCCAGGACGACCGCGAAGGCGCCCGCGTCCTGCACCGCCTTGGCGTCGCGCAGCAGCTGCTGGGCCGCCTCCTCGCCGCGGCCCTGCACCCGGTAGCCCATGGAGTTGACGGACTGCGGGGTGAGGCCGATGTGCGCCATCACCGGGATGCCGGACTCCACCAGCAGCTCGATCTGCCGGTGCGAGCGCTCGCCGCCCTCCAGCTTGACCGCGCCGACCCCGGCCTCCTTGACCAGCCGGGTCGCCGAGCGCAGCGCCTGCACCGGTCCCTCCTGGTAGGAGCCGAAGGGCAGGTCGCCCACGATCAGGGCGCGGCCGGTGCCCCGGACGACCGCGGCCGAGAGCATCGTCATCTCGTCCAGCGTGACGGGCACGGTGGTCTCGTAGCCGAGGTGGCAGTTGCCCGCGGAGTCGCCGACGAGCATCACCGGGATGCCGGACTCGTCGAAGACGGACGCGGTCATCGCGTCGTACGCGGTGAGCATGGGCCACTTCTCGCCGCGCTCCTTGGCGGCGGTGATGTCCCGGACGGTGATACGGCGGTTGATCCTGCCCCCGTACAACGCCCTGCTCCCGTCGGCGGGGGTGCGCTGCGGCGTCTGGGCAGCCGGAAGCTGCGTCATGGCAACGGCTCCTTCATGTCATCTCGAGGCGCCCTGACGGCGTCCCCGGATCCCTTCCATGGTGGCACTTGTGGCGGGGCGACGGCTAGTGGGGCTCTCGTCACGCGTCATCGCGGGCCATCACGTGCCACGGGGTGGCTCATGGGGTGAAATGTGCCCGTTCTGTCACAGAGCCGCACGTCCCGGGGCCGGGCGGAACTCCCCCGGGAGGCCCGCACGTCCTCGTGCCCGTACGGCCGTCCAGGGACGGCGGGATCGGAACCGGTCATCCCCTATGGTGCTGAGTCACAGGGGGCGACGGTGTGCACGGCAGGCAGTGAGGCGACGGTATGGCGCAGCAGGCGTACATGACGGAGACGGACAGCGGCGGCTCGGAGCCCGAGCGCCGGGAGAACCGGATTCGGCGCCTGCTCGGCCGGGCGGTCAGCGGCTGGCGCGGCGACCGGCGGATCTGGCGCCGGGGCCTGGTCACCGCCGCCGTCGCGATCCTCCTGTCCGGCGTCATGGCGGCCCACTCGCACATCCCGAACGCCATCGGCAACCTCGGCAGCCTCACCGAGACCTTCCTGCCGTGGTTCGGTCTGCTGGTCCCCGTCCTGCTGGCGATCGCCCTGGTGCGCAGGTCGGCGACCGCGCTGATCGCGCTGGTGCTGCCGGTGAGCGTGTGGCTCAACCTCTTCGGCGGCCTGCTCTTCGACAAGACCGGCTCCGGCGGCGACCTCACGGTGGCCACGCACAACGTCAACGCCGACAACGCCGACCCCGCGGGCACCGCCCGGACCGTCGCCGCCGCCGGCGCGGACGTACTGGCCCTGGAGGAACTCAAGGCGTCCGCCGTACCGACGTACGAGAAGGCGCTGGAGGCGAAGTACCCGCACCACGCGGTGGTCGGCACCGTCGGGCTGTGGAGCAAGTACCCGGTCAGCGGCGTGAAGGCCGTCGACATCGAACTGGGCTGGAAGCGCGCGATGCGCGCCACCGTCGCCACCCCGTCCGGACCGATCGCCGTGTACGTCGCCCACCTGCCCTCCGTACGGGTGAAGCTGGAGGCCGGGTTCACCGCCCGGCAGCGGGACAAGAGCGCCGACGCCCTCGGCGAGGCCATCGCCGACGAGAAGCTGCCCCGCAAGATCCTGCTCGGCGACCTCAACGGCACCATGAACGACCGCTCGCTCACCGCGATCACCTCCCAGCTGCGCTCCCCGCAGGGCGCCGTGGGCGACGGCTTCGGCTTCAGCTGGCCGGCGTCCTTCCCGATGGCCCGCATCGACCAGATCCTGGTCACCGGCGTCGATCCCACGTCGAGCTGGACCCTCCCGGCGACCGGCAGCGACCACCTCCCGATCGCCGCGCGTGTGAAGGTCGACACAACGGCTTCCTAGGATTCGTCGGCGGAATACTCGCCCTGAGAGTCTTTGTTCCGTACGGGAACATACAACCGTCCCCCTCCCGTACGCCCCCGCTCTCGAAAGGCGAGACCTCCTCATGCCCCTGGCCCTGCTCGCCCTTGCCGTGGGCGCCTTCGGCATCGGTACCACCGAGTTCGTGATGATGGGCCTGCTGCCCGACGTCGCGGACGACCTGGGCATCTCCATCCCCACCGCCGGCCACCTCGTCTCCGCCTACGCGCTCGGCGTCGTCATCGGCGCCCCGCTGCTCGCGGCGGCGACGACCCGGATGTCCCGCCGCACGGTCCTGATCGCCCTGATGGCGCTCTTCGTCCTCGGCAACGCCCTGTCGGCCGTCGCCCCCGGCGAGATCTCCCTCCTGGCCGCCCGCTTCGTCAGCGGCCTGCCGCACGGCGCCTTCTTCGGCGTCGGCGCGGTCGTCGCCACCGGCATGGTTGCGCCGGAACGCAAGGCCCGCTCCGTCTCCCTGATGTTCCTGGGCCTCACCGTCGCCAACATCGTCGGTGTCCCCGCCGCCACCGCCGTGGGCCAGCAGCTCGGCTGGCGGGCCACCTTCCTCGGCGTGAGCGCGATCGGCGTCGCGGCGATAGCGCCGCTGGCCGTCCTGGTCCCGCGCGACCACGCCCCCGGCCCCACGACCGGCCTGCGCGGCGAGTTGGCCGCCCTGCGCTCCCTGCCCGTCTGGCTGGCCCTCGGCACGACGGTCGCGGGCTTCGGCGCGCTCTTCGCCGCGTACAGCTACATCACGCCGATGCTCACCGACGCCGCCGGCTTCGCCGAGACCAGCGTGACGCTGCTCCTCGCCCTGTTCGGCGTCGGTGCCACCGCGGGCAACCTGCTGGGCGGACGCCTCGCCGACCACTCCCTGCGCGGCACCCTCTTCGGGGGCCTCGCCTCCCTGGTCGTCGTGCTGGCGTTGTTCCCGCTGCTGATGCGCACGCCGGTCACGGCCGCGGTGTCGGTGGCCCTGCTCGGCATGGCCGCCTTCGTCACCGGCTCGCCCCTCCAGCTGATGGTCATGGAGAAGGCCGCGGCAGCCCCTTCCCTGGCCTCCTCCGCCAACCAGGCCGCCTTCAACCTCGCCAACGCCGGCGGCGCCTGGATCGGCGGCCTCGCCCTGGCCGCCGGTTTCGGGGTCACCTCCCCGGCGACGGCGGGCGCGGCCCTGGCCGTCCTCGGCGTCGCGGTCGCGGGCACGGCGTGGACGGTGGACCGACGCCGGGCCGCCACAGCTCCGGTCACCGGGCGCGAGCGGGTGGTCGCGGGGCACCTGCCGGACTCCGACGGGGCCGTGTCCCACGTCGGGGTGACGGAGTAACCACCCCCGCGCGGTCAGTCCTCGGGTTTGACCTTCGAGGCCACGAAGAGCAGCCCGGCCGTTGCCGCGACGAGGACTCCGGCCAGTTCTTCGTAGGTGCGCTCGCCATCGCCGCCAACAGTCCGCCGGACGGGCCCCGGTGGGCCCCGGACACGTTGGTCCGGGGCCGGGGGTGGTGCGGGGCCTTGGTCAGACGCTCGTCGTGTGGGCGTGGGTCGCCGAGCCGCCGAAGGGTACCGAGGCGCCGAGGCCGGTGGTGAGGGAGAACGGGCCGGACTCCGCGTGGAGGCCGGCACCGAGGGCGCCGTCGCCCGCGATGAGGGCCGCGCTCGCGGTGAGGCCGATGCCGCCGGACATCTGGTCCAGGTCCGCGTCGGAGATCTCGGCCGTTTCGACCTGGGGGACAGTGCTCATGGCAGGTCTGTTCCTTTCACGTGACGGGGGAGCGGTCGGGCACGCGCACCCGAAGCCCGGAGTGGGAGGTCCGGAACAGGTCACCGGCGTGCCGCGCACCGATCAAAGCACGGGGGTGAACGGGCCGCCACGAACGAGCCGTTGGCCGCCGCTGCCCGGCGCCGCCGGGTTCATCTTGTGTGGATGCGGTCAGGGAAGACGGCCGGATCTTCACGCCGTCCCCCGGGACACGGGGCCTCTTGCGCACCGTGGTGCGTGTGGTCCGCACCGTGGGGCGCCGGCGTGCCACCGAGCGATGAACTCTGTGGGGATTCACGGGTTTTCCGGGACCGATTCGAGTCGGGGAGAGTCGTGGGCCGTCGTCGGGCAGAGGCTTGGAGAGTCACGATCCGCTGCAACGCGTCCACGGAAGCGCTCGCGGGCTGACGGGCCGTAGGCCGGACCCGGCCGGTGGCACACCGGCGGAGACCGGTCCGTACCGGCGCCGGATCACTGGTTCAGCCGGACAGAGGCCCGTCCAGGAGGCTTCGCTCCGCCTCGCTCAGCTGGAACCCGGTCGCCCCGACGGAGTCCAGGATCGACGCCGGACGGCTGGCGCCCGGCACCGGGATCACCGACGGGGAGCGGGTCAGCAGCCACGCCAGGGCGACCTGCTGCGGACTGACGCCGTGCGCGGCCGCGACGCGGTGGAAGGCCGTGCCGCCGGCGGCCGGGCCGCGGGTGCCGTCGAGGGAGCTCCGTGAGATGCCGCCCAGCGGGCTCCAGGGCAGGAAGGCCAGCCCCAACCGGGTGCTCAGCCGCAGCTCGGGCTCGCTGTCGCGGACGGCCGGCGAGTACTGGTTCTGCACGGAGACAAGGCCGTGGCCGAGGATCGCGTGCGCTTCCCGGATCTGGCCGACGGTGACGTTGGAGATCCCGGCGGCGCGGATGGTGCCGGCGTCGATCAGGTCCCGCAGCGCGCCCACGGAGTCCGCCCAGGGCACGGCCGGGTCCGGCTTGTGCAGTTGGTAGAGGCCGATGGACTCCACGCCCAGACGCTTCAGGGACGCCTCCGCGGCGCGTTTGAGGTGTTCAGGGGTGGCGTCGACGGTCCAGCTGCCGTCGCCGGGGCGGCCGCGGCCGCCCTTCGTGGCGACGAGCAGGCGGGAGGTGTCCCCGCCGTAGCGAGCCAGGGCCCGGGAGACGAGCAGCTCGTTGTGGCCGGATTCGCCGGCGTGCCAGTGGTAGCTGTCGGCGGTGTCGATGAGCGTGACACCGGCGTCCAGGGCGGCGTGGACGGTGGCGACGGCCCGCCGTTCGTCCGGTCGGTTCTCGATGGACAGGGGCATGGCGCCCAGGCCGACGGCGCTCACGACGGTGTCGCCGATGGTACGGCTCTGCATGGACGGGTCCGTTCCTCAGGAGGTGGGGGCCCCGGCGGTGGCCAGGGCTTCGGCTACGGCGTCGGGGAGCCAGTCGGTGGTGCGGGAGAAGGAGAAGCCCAGTTCCTTCGCGCGGGCGTTGCTCATGGCGTAGTGGCGGTCGAACGAGAACGGCGAGGCCGGCTCGCCCCCGGCGACGCCGCGGTACCGCGCCTCCTGGCCGGCCCGCGCGGCGACGACGGCACCGAGGCGGTAGACGTCGAGCGGGCCGTCGGAGCAGGCGTTGACCGGGCCGGTGGCATCGGTGAGCGTCGCCGCCCACCGCAGTAGCTCCGCCAGCTCCTCGTAGTGGATGAAGACCGTGGGCAACGCCTCGTCGTGCACGGTGATCGGTGTGCCGCGGCTGATGCGCTCGGCGTAGTGCGCGAGCCGGCCGGTGAACTCCGCCGCGCCGCCACCGAGGACGTGGGCACTGCGTACGGCGGCGAAGGCGAACCCGCTGTGCCGAGCCAGCACGGCCTCGGCCTGGCGCTTGCCTTCGGCGTAGTTTTCCCGAAGGTAGGCCGCGTCGTGCCAGGGCAGATCCGTCCGGACCGGCCAGGTGGCCGGATCGACCGTCTCCTCGGGCACCGGTGTTCCGGGCGGGACCACGGGCAGTGCGGCGGTTGCCGGATCGTAGACCTCGATGGTGGAGGTCATGACGTAGCGCCGGGTGCGGCCGCCGAAGACTCGGGCGGCGATCGCGGCCTGAACCGGTGTGTAGCAGACCTGGTCCACGACGGCGTCGAAGCTGCGAGACTCCAGCGCGCCGGTCAGGGCGGCCTCGTCGTCACGGTCGGCCACAAGGTGCTCGGCCCCGTGCGGCGGCGGGACGGAGCCGCGGTTGATCACGGTGACCCGATGTCCCGCCGCCTGCAGGCGTTGCACCAGGACCCTGCCGAAGTAGCGGCTTCCGCCGATCACGCAAATCCTCTTCATGCCGCCATCCTGAACACCTACGGTCGACAGCAGAAGTGCTCACTTACTGGTTACGTATTAAGGATTTCTGGTGATCGACGTGCAGCGGCTCCGCGTCCTGCGGACTGTGGCCGAACACGGCAGCTTCAACCGGGCGGCAGCAGCTCTCCGCCTCACCCCCTCGGCCGTTTCCCAGCACGTCGCCGCGCTCGAGCGCAGCCTCGGTGCTCAGGTCGTGGCGCGCAGTACCCGCGGCGTCACCCTGACCCCGGCCGGTCGGATCATGGTCGGGGCCGCCGAGTCGGTGGCCGCGGAGCTCGTACACGCCCAGCGCCAAGTGGAACGACTCGGCAGCGGCCGCACCCGGATCACCATCGCCACCTTCACCAGCGGCGGCAGACTCCTCCTGCCCGGCGCACTCGCCCACCTGGCCACCGCCCACCCCGACACCGTCGTCCACGTCAGAGAGGCCGAGCCCGAAGACAGCCTGCCGTTGGTCCGCCAAGGCGCCGTGGATCTCGCACTCGCCTACCACTTCGACGGCCCGCTGCCCGGCCGGCTCGGCCTGGGGTGGACGCCGCTCCTCGAAGACCCCCTGCACGTCGTCCTGCCCGACGCGCACCCCCTGGCCGGACGGGAGTCGCTCGACATCGCCGAGCTGGCCGACGAGCCCTGGGTGCTCGGCTGCCTCAAGACCGAGGCCTACCTGCGCCGTTACGCCGAACGCGCCGGTTTCGACCCCGAGGTGCGCAGCACGACGACCGACTACTTCTTCGCCGGCTCGCTGGTCGCCGCGGGCCTGGGAATCTCACTGATTCCCTCCATCGCGCTGACCCCGCGGGTGGCGGGAGTGCGCACCGTCCCGATCGGGCCGCCCGCCCCGACCCGGCACATCGGCCTCGCCACCCTCGTCCGTCTCAGCCTTCCCCAGGTCACCACGCTGGCACGGGCCCTCCGGCAACAGGCGGCCGAGCTGGACCGGAGCACCCCGCATCCCGCAGCCCGCGACGGGTCTGGTTGATCCTCGGCGATCCTCAGCCGCTCATGCGGGCGTTGACCGGACCGGCCCGAACATCACACCCGTCAGCGACCGGAAGGCGTCCTCGGGATTCCGCCCGTTCAGCAGGCCGTCGAGGTTGTGGGAGAGCAGCAGCGTCGCGAAGCCGTGGGCCATCGACCAGGCTGCCGTGAAGGCGACGACCGGATCGTCGTCGCGGCCCTCCACGGCCGTCCGGAGCAGGGTCCGTGTCCGTTCACGCGCGGCGAGGAGTCCGGGGTCGTCCGGGTGCAGGAGCTCCGGCCGGAACATGATCTGGAAGTGTGCCGGATGTGCGGCGGCGAAGTTCACGTACCGGACACCCAGGTCACGCAGGTCCTCCGCCTGGCCGAGGGCGGCGGCCAGGAGGCCGTGACCCTCGGTGGCGATGGCGGTGAGAAGCCCCGCGCGGTCCTTGAAGTGGTGTGCGGGCGCGGCATGGGAGACCCCCGCACGGCGGGCCAGGTCGCGCAGGGACAGAGCTGCCGGCCCTTCGGCGGCGATGACGTCGAGGGCCGCGGTGAGCACCGCTCGCCGCAGGTCTCCGTGGTGGTACGAGCGTTCGGGTTCGGTGGGCATGGGAGCAGCCTAGCTCCATCTAGTCATTGACTAGATGAGGTGTCGAAGGCAGTCTGGTCTCCCGGAAGACGTCCGGGCCGAGCGTAGGGGAGCTGTCTTGAGCAACGACAACGGGCGGGTAAGGCAGATGTGGCACCTCCTGGAGCCCCTGCATGCCGTCGTCTATTTCGCGCCCCAGGTCTTCGAGGAGGTCGAGGCGCTCGGCTACGGCACGGGCGAGCGCTGGCCGAGTTACTTCGCCCTGCGGGCGGCGCCGCTCGGGGCTCCCGGACCCCGTCGGGTCGCCTCCGCCTTCTACAGCTTCAGCCCGCGGACGGTCGCCGAGCACATCCCCGCCGCCTGGGACGTCGCCGCGCCGGCCAAGGTGATCGACGCACGGACGCGCGGCGTCGACCGGGCCTACCGCGCCCTCTTCGGCGCGTGGACGGACAGCCCCGAGGCCGCCGAGGCCGCGGCACTCGCCCGCCGGGCGGCGGAGGCCGCGGGCACCGAGGGCCGCCCGCTCGCCGCCGCCAACGCCGAGCTGCCGTGGCCGCAGGAACCGCACCTCGTGCTGTGGCAGGCCGCGACGATCCTGCGCGAGCACCGCGGCGACGGCCATCTCGCCGCGCTCCTGACCGCGGACCTCGACCCGGTGGAGGCGCTGGTGTCGTTCGCCGCGATCGGTGCGGCGCCGGCCCAGGTCTTCGCGAGCCGCGGCTGGACCGAGCACGAGTGGGCGGTCGCCCGCGAACGGCTCCTCGTACGGGGACTGCTGAACGCCGACGGGTCCGCGACCGACGAAGGCCGTGCCCTGCGCGCCGAGGTCGAGCGCCGCACGGACGAACTGGCCGCCGCTCCCTGGCGGACCCTCGGCGACAAGGACACCGCGAGACTCGCCGAACTCCTCGGGCCCGTCTGGCTCGAGGTCCTGGGCTCGGGGATGCTGCCGCGCGAGACCACGCTCGGCATCGGAAAGGTCTGACGGCTCCCACCGCGTGGTGATCACGTCGAAGCGGCAGTAGGACCGGGCCGTGGCCGGCGCTCAGGCGTCGTAGCGGTGACGGGCGGCCTCGATGTGGGCGAAGTACCGGCGGGTCCAGTCGCACATGCCGTCGACGGTCGCGCGGGCCCCGGCCCGGCCCGGCTCGGGTCGAGGTCGAAGCCACCGCGGTTCTCGGCCGAACGGATGCCCACGGCCCGCCCTGCGCCTACAGCACCGGCAGCGACTTCCGCAGCTCGAAGGCGGTCACCTGGGAGCGGTACTCCTCCCACTCCTGGCGCTTGTTGCGCAGGAAGAAGTCGAAGACGTGCTCGCCCAGGGTCTCGGCGACCAGGTCGCTGCGTTCCATCAGGGCCAGGGCCTCGCCCAGGTTCTGGGGGAGGGGCTCGATGCCCAGGGCGCGGCGTTCCGCGTCGGAGAGGGCCCAGACGTCGTCCTCGGCGCCCGGCGGGAGTTCGTAGCCCTCCTCGATGCCCTTGAGCCCGGCGGCCAGCAGGACGGCGTAGGTGAGGTACGGGTTGGCGCCGGAGTCGATGGAGCGGACCTCGACGCGGGCCGAGCCGGTCTTGCCGGGCTTGTACATCGGGACGCGGACCAGGGCCGAGCGGTTGTTGTGGCCCCAGCAGATGTAGGAGGGGGCCTCGCCGCCGGCGCCCGCCGTGCGCTCGGTGCCGCCCCAGATGCGCTTGTAGGAGTTCACCCACTGGTTGGTCACCGCGGAGGTCTCCGCCGCGTGCCGCAGCAGGCCCGCGATGAAGGAGCGGCCGACCTTCGAGAGCTGGTACTCGGCACCCGACTCGTAGAACGCGTTGCGGTCGCCCTCGAACAGCGACAGGTGGGAGTGCATGCCCGAGCCCGGGAACTCCGAGAACGGCTTCGGCATGAAGGTGGCCTGGAGGCCCTGTTCGAGGGCCACCTGCTTCATCACCAGGCGGAAGGTCATGATGTTGTCGGCCGTGGACAGCGCGTCCGCGTAGCGCAGGTCGATCTCCTGCTGGCCGGGGGCGCCCTCGTGGTGGGAGAACTCCACCGAGATGCCCATCGACTCCAGCATGGTGATCGCCTGGCGGCGGAAGTCCATGCCGATGTTCTGCGGGGTGTGGTCGAAGTAGCCGGAGTTGTCGGCGGGGGTCGGGATCGACCCGTCGACCGGCTTGTCCTTCAGCAGGAAGAACTCGATCTCCGGGTGGGTGTAGAAGGTGAAGCCCAGGTCGGAGGTGCGGGCCAGGGCGCGCTTGAGGACGTAGCGCGGGTCCGCGAAGGACGGCGAACCGTCCGGCATCAGGATGTCGCAGAACATGCGGGCCGTGCCCGGGGCCTCCGCCCGCCACGGCAGGACCTGGAACGTCGACGGGTCCGGCTTGGCGATCATGTCGGACTCGTAGACCCGGGCGAAGCCCTCGATCGCGGAGCCGTCGAAGCCGATGCCCTCGTCGAAGGCCTGCTCCAGCTCGGCCGGGGCCACGGCGACGGACTTCAGGAAGCCCAGCACGTCCGTGAACCACAGGCGTACGAACCGGATGTCGCGCTCCTCCAGCGTCCGGATCACGAACTCCTGCTGCTTGTCCATCTTCCGCTTCCCCATCCTCGCTGGTCAGGCCGCCTGTCTCCGGTACGGCGGGAGGCGGTCGGGCACCTGAGCATCACACCACAGCGCCGTTACGTGTGCGTTGCGGACCTCCGTCGGCCGGCCCACCCCGTGACCGCAGCGTAGAGGCCACCTGTTCGATCGGGCCATTCCTGGGATCCGGCCTGGACGGATCCTGTGCCCGCCCTACGAAGGACGGGCCCCGCGCCATTACGATCAGCGGACCTCACGCTCCTCCGTCTCCCGAATTACTTCCCAGAAGGGCAACACCCCATGGGTTCCGCCAAGAAGAGCAGCAACACGGCGCGACAGGCCCGCATAGCCGAGATGCGGCGTGCCGAGGAGGCCCGCAACCGCCGCAACCGGATCCTCACGATCACGCTCAGCACCGTGGTGGTCGCCGGTCTCGTCGTCGGCGGCGTCCTCCTCGTCCGGTCGCAGTCCGACGGCTCCTCCGACGACACGGCGTCCGACGGCAAGACCTCCGGCAAGTTCGTCACCGGCGCCGACGGGGTGCGGACCTGGAAGGGCGACCTCGGCCGCAACCACGTCACCAAGAAGGTCTCCTACCCCGTGGAGCCTCCCGTCGGCGGCGACCACAACCAGGTCTGGATGAACTGCAACGGCGACGTCTACACCAAGTCGCTGAACAACGAGAACGCCGTGCACTCCCTGGAACACGGCGCAGTCTGGGTGACGTACACCGACAACGCTCCCGAGGCCGACGTCGAGAAGCTGGCCGCCAAGGTCAAGAAGACGCCGTACTCGCTGATGAGCCCCGACGACAAGCAGAAGGACCCGATCGTGCTGTCCGCCTGGGGGCACCAGCGCACGGTGACCGGCGCCGACGACCCGAACGTGGACAAGTTCTTCGAGAAGTTCGTCCAGGGCGAGCAGACCCCCGAACCGGGGGCCGCGTGCACCAACGGGCTGTCCCAGTGACCCCGAAACGGGCCGGCTGGATCGCCGGGGCCGCGGCCGCGGTGCTCGTCGCGGCCGGCGGCATCACCTACGCGGTCGCCGGGGACGACGGCGGCGCCCGGGTCCCGGCCGCCGACTCCGCGGACGCCGGGTTCGCGCGCGACATGTCGGTCCACCACCAGCAGGCCGTGGAGATGTCGTACGTCGTGCGCGACCGCACCGACGACGAGGAGGTGCGGCGGCTCGCGTACGACATCGCGCAGACCCAGGCCAACCAGCGCGGCATGATGATCGGCTGGCTCGACCTGTGGGCGCTGCCCAAGGTGTCGTCCGACCCGCCGATGACCTGGATGGGCATGGGCGACGCGCCCTCCGCCGGCGAGGGCTCGCTGATGCCGGGGATGGCCACCGACGCCGAGATGAAGAGGCTCGGGACGCTGAACGGCGAGCAGGCCGAGGTCTTCTACCTCCAGCTGATGACCGAGCACCACAAGGGCGGCGTCCACATGGCGAAGGGCTGCGTCGAGAGGTGCGCGGTCGGCGTGGAGAAGCGGCTGGCCCGGGGGATGGTGGAGTCGCAGGAGTCGGAGATCCGGCTGATGGCGGACCTGCTGGCCGAGCGGGGTGCGAAGCCGCGGGCGTGAAGCGGTGTGCGTGAGGTCGGGGAAACGCCGCGGCAACACGGCCGACACCCCATAGCGTCGTTCTGACGATTACAGTGGGCGCGTGCCCCGCCTACGACTCGCCCTGAACCAGACCGACTCCACCGTCGGCGACATCGACGGCAACGCCGAGTCGGTCCTGCGCTGGACCCGGCACTCCGCCGGGCAGGGAGCGCACCTGGTCGCGTTCCCGGAGATGACGCTGACCGGGTACCCCGTGGAGGACCTGGCCCTCAGACCCTCCTTCGTCGAGGCCTCCCGCGCCGCCCTGCGCTCCCTCGCGGCACGGCTGGCGGCGGAGGGCCTCGGCGGGGTCCCGGTGGTCGTCGGCCACCTCGACCGCTCGGCGGCCGCCCGGCCGGGGTACGGACAGCCGGCCGGTGCCCCGCAGAACGCGGCGGCCGTGCTGCACGGCGGAGGGGTGGCGCTGAGCTTCGCCAAGCACCACCTGCCGAACTACGGCGTCTTCGACGAGTTCCGCTACTTCGTGCCCGGCGACACCCTGCCCGTGGTGCGGGTGCGCGGCGTGGACGTGGCGCTGGCCATCTGCGAGGACCTGTGGCAGGACGGCGGCCGGGTGCCGGCCGCCCGCACGGCGCGCGCCGGGCTGCTGCTCTCCGTCAACGCCTCCCCGTACGAGCGCGACAAGGACGACACCCGGCTGGAGCTGGTGCGCAGGCGGGCGCGGGAGGCCGGGTGCACCACCGCCTACCTCGCCATGACCGGCGGGCAGGACGAGCTGGCCTTCGACGGCGACTCGATCGTCGTCGACCGGGACGGGAAGGTGCTGGCGCGGGCGCCGCAGTTCACCGAGGGGTGCATGGTGCTGGACCTCGACCTGCCGGCCGCCGAGGCGGAGCCGCCCACGGGTGTCGTGGACGACGGGCTGCGCATCGACCGGGTGGTGCTCTCCGAGCACGAGCACGGGGCGCCCGGACCGGCCGGCGAGCCGTGGCTGTCCGGCAGCCGTGCCGAGCCGCTGGACGACGACGAGGAGGTCTACTCGGCGCTGGTCACCGGACTGCGGGCGTACGTCACCAAGAACGGCTTCGGCTCCGTGCTGATCGGGCTGTCCGGCGGCATCGACTCGGCGCTGGTCGCGGCCGTCGCCTGCGACGCGCTCGGCGCGCGGCACGTGCACGGCGTCTCCATGCCCTCCAAGTACTCCTCCGCGCACTCCAGGGACGACGCGGCCGAACTGGCCCGGCGCACCGGCCTGCACTACCGCACCGTGTCCATCGAACCCATGTTCGACGCCTATACGGCTGCGCTGGACCTGACCGGCCTCGCCGAGGAGAACCTCCAGTCCCGGCTGCGCGGCACGCTCCTGATGGCGCTCTCCAACCAGGAGGGCCACCTCGTCCTGGCGCCCGGCAACAAGTCCGAGCTGGCGGTCGGGTACTCGACGCTGTACGGCGACTCGGTGGGCGCGTACGGGCCCATCAAGGACGTGTACAAGACGTCCGTCTTCCGCCTCGCCGAGTGGCGCAACCGCGCGGCCCGGGACCGCGGCCGGACCCCGCCGATCCCCGAGAACTCGATCACCAAGCCGCCGAGCGCGGAGCTGCGCCCCGGCCAGGTCGACACCGACTCGCTGCCGGACTACCCGGTGCTCGACGCGATCCTCGCCCTGTACGTCGACCGGGACCGGGGCGCGGACGAGATCGTGGCCGCCGGGTACGACCGCGACCTGGTGACGCGGACGCTGCGCATGGTCGACACCGCGGAGTACAAGCGGCGGCAGTACCCGCCGGGCACCAAGATCTCGCCCAAGGGCTTCGGCAAGGACCGCCGCCTGCCGGTCACCAACCGCTGGCGGGAGCGCGGCCGGGGCGGCGTACCGGCTAGCCCTGGGCCTTGAGGTCGGCCAGCACCTTGTGCAGGGGCTCCGCCTCGCGGCGCCGGTACTCCTGGACCGCCCAGCCGTTGCCGTCCGGGTCCTTGAAGTACATGAAGGTGGCGCCGTCGTCCGGCGCGTACTGCACCGGTTCCGAGACGTCCAGGCCGCGCGCGGTCAGCTCCGCGTGGGCCGCCTTGATGTCGGCGACACAGAGCTGCAGGCCCTGGTACGAGCCCGGTTCCGGCCGGGTCTGGCCCTGTGCCATGTCCCAGATGGCCTCGCCGAGGGCGATCGAACAGCCGGAGCCCGCAGGCGTCAGCTGGACGATCCGCATGCCCGGCATGACCTCCTGGTCGATGTCGACGTGGAAGCCGACCTTGTCCCGGTAGAAGTCCCGGGCGCGGTCGATGTCGCTCACGGGCAGCGGGATGACTTCGAGCGTGAAGTCCATGCATGGCTCCTTCGGCTTCGTCTGCTTCGGCGGCCTCGGCGGCCTCGGCGGCCTCGGCGGCCTCCGCGGTGCCTTCGTCCGCTTCGTCGTTCCGTTCGTGTACAAGATGGCCCACGGGTCCGGGCCGGTCCACCGGAAACAGGGAAGCGGTACGCCCCGGCGCCCGCGCGCCGTTCCCCGGTTACGCTCAGCCCGTACGACCTTGATCCCGCGGCGCCCGTGGCCCGCACAGACCGGGGCCCGTGGGCCCGCACTGTCCGACAGGAGGCCGAGATGACGGCGCCGGGGCGCAGGAGCAGTACCTTCACGCGGCTGCTGCGGCACGGCTTCACCGATCCCTCGGCCGCCGAACGGCTGCTGGACGGCGCCGAGCTGGCCGAGCTGCGCGCCGACCCCGTACTCCTGGAGGCGCTGGGCGCCACCGCCGACCCGGACCTCGCCCTGCACGGGCTGGTACGGCTCCTGGAGGCGCAGCCCGACCCCACCGCCCGCCAGGAGCTGCTGGACACCCTGATAGCGGCCAAGCCGCTGCGCGACCGCCTCCTCGGGGTGCTCGGCGCCAGCGAGGCGCTCGGCGACCACCTCGCCCGGCACGCCGGGGACTGGCAGGCCCTGGTGACGTACGAGCCGCGCGACCTGCACCGCGGGGTCGAGGAGTTCGAACGGGGGCTCGCCGAGGCCACCGACCCGGTGTCCCTGCGCGTCGCCTACCGGCGCTGCCTGCTGTCCATCGCCGCCCGCGACGTGTGCGGCACCATCGACGTCGCCGAGACCGCCGCCGAACTGGCCGACCTCGCCACCGCCACCCTGCGCGCCGCCCTGGCCCTCGCCGAGGCCGCCGCGCCCGAGGACGCCGCCCGGTGCCGGCTGGCGGTCATCGCGATGGGCAAGTGCGGCGGACACGAGCTGAACTACGTCTCCGACGTCGACGTCATCTTCGTGGGCGAGCCCACCGAAGGCGGCGCCGACGCCGACGAGGCCAAGGCGATGCGGGCCGCCACCTCGCTCGCCGCGCACATGATGCGGATCTGCTCGGAGACCACCGTCGAGGGGTCCATCTGGCCCGTCGACGCCAACCTCCGCCCCGAGGGCCGCAACGGCCCGCTGGTGCGCACCCTCAGCAGCCACGTCGCCTACTACCAGCGCTGGGCCAAGACCTGGGAGTTCCAGGCGCTGCTCAAGGCCCGCCCGGTGGCCGGCGACCCCGGTCTCGGCGCCGAGTACGTCGCCGCCCTCCAGCCCCTGGTCTGGCAGGCCGCCGACCGCGAGAACTTCGTCCCGGACGTGCAGAAGATGCGCCGCCGGGTGGTGGAGACGATCCCCGTCGCCGAGGTGGACCGGCAGCTCAAGCTGGGGCCCGGCGGCCTCAGGGACGTCGAGTTCGCCGTACAGCTCCTCCAGCTGGTGCACGGGCGGGCCGACACCTCCCTGCACAGCGGCACGACGCTGGACGCGCTGGAGGCCCTCGCCGCGGGCGGCTACGTCGGCCGCACGGACGCCGCCCAGCTCGACGAGGCGTACCGCTTCCTGCGCTCCATGGAGCACCGCATCCAGCTGCACCGGCTGCGCCGCACCCACCTGGTCCCCGAGGACGAGGCCGACCTGAGGCGCCTGGGCCGCTCCCTGGGGCTGCGCAACGACCCGGTGGCCGGGCTGCTGCGCGCCTGGAAGCGGCACGCGGCCGTCGTACGCCGGCTGCACGAGAAGCTGTTCTACCGGCCGCTGCTCGACGCCGTCGCCCAGCTCGCCCCCGGCGAGGCCCGGCTCAGCCCCGAGGCGGCCCGCGAGCGCCTGGTCGCCCTCGGCTACGCCGACCCGGCCGCCGCGCTCAGGCACCTGGAGGCGCTGGCGTCCGGCGTCACCCGCAAGGCGGCCATCCAGCGCACTCTGCTGCCCGTGCTGCTGGGCTGGTTCGCCGACTCCGCCGACCCGGACACCGGGCTGCTCAACTTCCGCAAGGTCTCCGACGCCCTCGGCACCACGCCCTGGTACCTCAGGCTGCTGCGCGACGAGGGCGCCGCCGCCGAGAACCTCGCCCGCGTCCTGTCCGCCGGGCGGCTCGCCCCCGACCTGCTGATGCGGGCCCCGGAGGCCGTCGCGCTGCTCGGCGACGGCGTCGCCGGGGGACTGCGGCCGCGCGGCCGGGTCCCGCTGGAGCAGGAGACCCTCGCCGCGGTCCGCCGCGCCGACGACGCCGTACAGGCCGTCACCGCGGTACGCGGCGTACGGCGCCGGGAGCTGTTCCGCACGGCCGCCGCGGACATCGTCGGCTCCTACGGCACCGAGGCCCAGCCCGTCGAGGCCGACCAGGGCGCCCTGGTGGACCTGGTCGGCGGCGCGGTCTCCGACCTGACGGCGGCGACCCTTGCGGGGACGCTGCGGGCGGTCGTGCGGGACAAGTGGGGCGACGTCCTGCCGACCCGGTTCGCGATCATCGGCATGGGCCGTTTCGGCGGCCACGAGCTGGGCTACGGCTCCGACGCCGACGTGCTGTTCGTGCACGAGCCCCGCGACGGGGTGGACGAGCGGGAGGCGGGGGACGCCGCCAACAAGGTCGTCTCCGAGATGCGCCGCCTGCTCCAGGTGCCCAGCGCCGACCCGCCGCTGCTGATCGACGCCGACCTGCGCCCCGAGGGCCGGTCCGGGCCGCTGGTGCGGACCCTGAAGTCGTACGAGGCCTACTACCGGCGCTGGTCGCTCGGGTGGGAGTCGCACGCGCTGCTGCGGGCCGAGTTCGTCGCCGGTGACGAGGACCTGGGGCGGCGCTTCGTCGAGCTGATCGACCCCCTGCGGTACCCGGTGGGCGGGCTCACGGAGGACGCGGTACGGGAGATCCGGCGGCTCAAGGCCCGTATGGAGTCCGAGCGGCTGCCGCGGGGCGCGGACCCCAAGCTGCACGCCAAACTGGGGCCGGGCGGGCTGTCCGACGTGGAGTGGACCGTGCAGCTGCTCCAGTTGCGGCACGGGCACGAGGTCGCCGGGCTGCGGACGACGGGGACGCGCCAGGCGCTGGCCGCGGCGCGGGACGCCGGGTTCGTCTCGGAGGAGCACACCGAGACCCTCGACGAGGCATGGGTCCTGGCGACGCGGGTGCGCAACGCGGTGATGCTGGTGCGAGGGCGGGCCGGGGACACCTTCCCGACCGACCCGCGCGAGCTGGCGGCCGTCGGCCGCTACCTGGGCCACGGCTCGGGCCACGCGGGCGACATGCTCGACGAATACCGCCGCACGGCCCGAAGGGCCCGCACGGTGGTGGAGGAGCTGTTCTACGCATAACCCACCTGCGGGCAGTCGTGCCCCCAAGCTGCGGGCAGTCGTGCCGCTGGGGCGGCACGGGTGGGCGCAGCGGCACCCGGCCAGCGCCGGTCAGCGACCCCACTCCCCGGCACACACCCCCCGCCGCCGCGCAGCGACCGGCACCACCCGCGGCAACGCGTACGGCAGCCTCCCGTACCAGACGAAAGCCACCCCGTACCCGAACGCCAGACACAGCAGACCCCCCACCGCGTCCAGCCAGAAGTGGTTCGCCGTAGCCACGATCACCACCAGCGTGAGCGCCGGATACACCAGCCCCAGCACCCGCACCCACGGCACCGACGCCAGCGCGAAGATCGTCAGCCCGCACCACACCGACCACCCGATGTGCATCGACGGCATCGCGGCGTACTGGTTGGACATGTTCTTCAGGTCCCCGGACGCCATCGACCCCCAGGTCTGGTGGACCATCACCGTGTCGACGAAGTGCCCGCCGTTCATCAACCGGGGCGGCGCGAGCGGATACAGGTAGTAGCCGACCAGGGCGACACCCGTGGTCGCGAAGAGGACCAGCCGGGTCGCCGCGTAGCGGCCCGGATGGCCGCGGTACAGCCACACCAGGACGCCCAGGGTCACCACGAAGTGCAACGTGGCGTAGTAGTAGTTCATGCCGACGACGAGCCAAGTCACCGAATTGACCGCGTGGTTCACGGACTCCTCGACGGCGATGCCGAACTGCTGCTCGACGCGCCAGATCCAGTCGGCGTTGCGCAGCGCCGCCGTCCGCTGTTCCGGCACCGCGTTGCGGACGAGCGAGTACGTCCAGTAACTGACCCCGATGAGCAGGATCTCGAACCACAGGCGGGGGCGGCGCGGGGCGCGGAGCCGGCGCAGGGGTCCCCTCCCCGTCGTCCCGGTGACGGGGCGCGGAACGCTGTCCTCCAGACGTTCCCGAGTCCTCACGATCGCGTCACCCATAGGCATGAAGTCTGCCAGAAAAGCCTTCTTCCACCGATCATCCCCCATACCGATCCGACCCGCATCCGACCCGCATCCGGCCCGGATCCGGCACCCCGAGAAGGGTCAGGGTCGGACGCGCTCGCCCGGTGCCGAGGCCGTCGAGCCGCGCACCACCAGCTCCGGCATGAACACGAACTCGCTGTGCGGGGCGGGCGTTCCGCCGATCTCCTCCAGGAGTGTGCGCACCGCCGCCTGACCCATCGCGGGGACCGGCTTGCGGACCGTCGTCAGCGGCGGATCGGTGAAGGCGATCAGCGGCGAGTCGTCGAAGCCGACCACCGAGACGTCCTTGGGCACGTCCAGGCCCAGCTGCCGGGCCGCGCGTATCGCGCCCAGCGCCATCATGTCGCTGGCGCAGACCACCGCCGTGCAGTCCCGCCCGATGAGCGCGGCGGCCGCGGCCTGGCCGCCCTCCAGGGTGTACAGCGAGTGCTGGACCAGCTCCTTCTCCACCGTCTCCGCGCTCAGACCCAACTGCTCCTGGACGGTGCGCACGAACCCCTCGATCTTGCGCTGCACCGGCACGAACCGCTTCGGCCCGAGGGCCAGCCCGATCCGGGTGTGGCCGAGCGAGACGAGGTGCGTGACCGCGAGGCTCATCGCGGCCCGGTCGTCGGGGGAGATGAACGGTGCCTCGACCTGCGACGAGAAGCCGTCGACGAGGACGAACGGCACGCCCTGCGCCCGCAGCCGCTCGTAGCGCTGCATGTCGGCGGTGGTGTCGGCGTGCAGTCCCGAGACGTAGATGATCCCGGCGACCCCGCGGTCGACCAGCATCTCGGTCAGCTCGTCCTCCGTGGACCCGCCCGGTGTCTGGGTGGCGAGGACCGGCGTGTACCCCTGGCGGGTCAGCGCCTGGCCGATGACCTGCGCCAGCGCCGGGAATATGGGGTTCTCCAGCTCCGGGGTGATCAGCCCCACCAGGCCCTCGCTGCGCTGCCGCAGCCGCACCGGACGCTCGTAGCCCAGCACGTCGAGGGCGGCGAGCACGGACTGGCGGGTGGTGGCGGCGACGCCCGGCTTCCCGTTGAGGACGCGGCTGACGGTCGCTTCGCTCACCCCCGCCTGGGCGGCGATGTCGGCAAGCCGTGTGGTCACAGGGGTGGACTGTACCTGTCGGCCGCCTCCTTGCACACCGATCGGGCGTCGGGGGCGGCCTGTTGGACGACCCGTCGGACGGCCCGGCGCGGGCTGCTGCGTCATCGCGCTCCCTCGAGAAAGTGACGGCAAGAGCTTGCAGAGTCTTGCACAACCCGCCCGATACCGCTCGGGCCCCGTAAACAAGCGTCTCACGACGGTCGCCGAGAGGTCACGCCCGGATAACTTCGGAGATCTCTTGCACATTTTTGCAGCAAGGCCTTTCGCCGGGCTTTCAACGCTGTTACGTTCACGTCGCCCGACGGCAGCAACGACGCGGTCGGCGGTCGGCAGGAAGCGGCGGACGGGCCCGCACCCTGCACCACACGGGCTTTTCACCCTCAAGGAGAACTCATGCGGCGTGGCATAGCGGCCACCGCGCTGGTGGCGTCCCTCGCCCTGGCGGCGACGGCGTGCGGCGGGGACGGCGACAGCGACGGCGAGTCCGGCGGACCGGTCACCATCACTTACTGGGACACCTCCAACGCGACCAACGAGGCACCGACCTACAAGGCGCTGGTCAAGGAGTTCGAGGCCGCCAACAAGGGCGTCAAGGTCAACTTCGTCAACGTCCCCTTCGACCAGGCGCAGAACAAGTTCGACACCGCCGCAGGTTCCAAGGGCGCCCCCGACGTGCTGCGCTCCGAGGTCGGCTGGACGCCCGCCTTCGCCAAGAAGGGCTTCTTCCTGCCGCTGGACGGCACCGAGGCCCTCGCCGAGCAGGACAAGTTCCAGCCCAACCTGATCGAGCAGGCCAAGTACGAGGGCAAGACCTACGGCGTGCCGCTGGTCACCGACACCCTCGCCTTCGTCTACAACAAGGAACTGTTCGAGAAGGCCGGCGTCGAGGTTCCCAAGACCTGGGAGGACCTGAAGAAGGCCGCCGCCACCATCAAGGACAAGACCGGCGCCGACGGCTACTGGGCCTCCACGGCCGGCTACTACGCGCAGCCGTTCCTGTACGGCGAGGGCACCGACACGGTCGACGCCGACGCCAAGAAGGTCACCGTCGACTCAGCCGAGGCCAAGAAGGGCTACGGCACCTGGCTGAGCCTCTTCAACGGCAAGGGCCTGCACAAGGCCGACACCACCGCGGACGCCTACGCCCACATCCAGGAGGCGTTCGTCAGCGGCAAGGTCGCCTCGATCATCCAGGGCCCGTGGGAGATCACCAACTTCTACAAGGGCTCGGCCTTCAAGGACAAGAACAACCTCGGCATCGCCACCGTCCCGGCCGGCTCCACCGGCAAGGCGGGCGCCCCGACCGGCGGCCACAACCTGTCGGTGTACGCCGGTTCGGACAAGGCCCACCAGGAGGCGGCGCTGAAGTTCGTGAACTTCATGACCTCGGCGAAGTCCCAGGAGTCCGTCGCGCTCAAGAACTCCACGCTGCCGACCCGCGACGACGCCTACACCGACAAGGTCAAGGCCGACCCGGGCATCGCCGGCTTCCAGACGGTCCTGCCCGCCGCCCAGCCGCGCCCGGCGCTGCCCGAGTACAGCTCCCTGTGGACGCCGCTGGACGACGAGCTGCCCCAGATCGCCGGCGGCAAGAAGTCGCTGGACGAGGGGCTGGGCGACGCCGAGACCGCGATCGCCAAGCTGGTGCCGGACTTCAGCAAGTAGAACCACCCGACCGCCGGGCCCCCGCACTGAGGGAGGGGCCCGGCGGTCACCGGCCTGTGCGCCGCACCCCCGTTCTTCCTGATGCTCCCGAAGGTGTCGAACCATGACAGTCGCCATCGACCGCGCGACCGGCAAGCGCCGCGGTGACCGCACCCCGCGGCCCGGCCTCGGCCGGCGTCTGAAAGACGGCTACCAGAAGCACTGGTACGCCTACGCCATGATCGCGCCGGTGGCCGTCGTGATCGGCGTCCTCGTGCTGTACCCGCTGGGCTACGGCCTCTACCTCACCCTCACCGACGCCAACAGCCTCAACAGCGCGCGCACCATCGGCGTCAACGAGATCGAGGCCACCTACAAGTTCGTCGGCCTGGACAACTACGCCGACATCCTGTGGGGCCCGACGGCCTACGACCGCTTCTGGTCGCACTTCGTCTGGACCATCGTGTGGACGGCGGTCTGCGTCGGCCTGCACTTCTTCATCGGCCTCGGGCTCGCCCTGCTGCTCAACCAGAAGCTGCGCGGCCGCACCCTCTACCGGCTGATCCTGGTCCTGCCCTGGGCCGTGCCCACCTTCGTGACCGTCTTCGGCTGGCGCTTCATGCTCGCCGACGCCGGCATCGTCAACTCCGCCCTGGACTGGCTGCACCTGCCGACCCCCGCGTGGCTCGAGGACACCTTCTGGCAGCGGTTCTCCGCGATCATGGTCAACACCTGGTGCGGTGTGCCGTTCATGATGGTCTCGCTCCTCGGCGGCCTGCAGTCCATCGACAACAGCCTCTACGAGGCCTCCGAGATGGACGGCGCCAACGGCTGGCAGCGTTTCCGCTACGTCACCCTGCCCGGCCTCAGGTCGGTCAGCTCCACCGTCGTGCTGCTCGGCATCATCTGGACCTTCAACCAGTTCGCCGTGATCTTCCTCCTGTTCGGCAACACCGCCCCCGACGCGCAGATCCTCGTCACCTGGGCGTACCAGCTCGGCTTCGGGCAGCAGCCGCGCGACTTCGCGCAGTCCGCGGCCTACGGCATCCTGCTGCTGGCCATCCTGATCGTCTTCACCTCCTTCTACCGCCGCTGGCTGAACCGCAATGAGCAGCAGCTCGCGAACTGAGGCAGGAGCCGCCATGAGTACAAGCACCGCGCCCACCAAGGCCCCCGCCGAGCAGGTCACCGCGCCCACCGCGCCGCCGCGCAAGGTGCGCCGCCGCGGCGAACGCAGCCGCGCCGCGTCCCTCGCCTCGCACGGCGTGCTGACCCTCGCGAGTCTCGTCGCGCTCTTCCCGGTCGCCTGGCTGGTCTTCCTCTCCCTCGGCCCGGACAAGAACGACTACCTGCACCCCGGGCGCATCTGGTCGAAGATGACCTTCGACAACTACGCGTTCGTGCTCCAGGACACCAACTTCTTCGACTGGCTGAAGAGTTCGCTGATCGTCTCGCTGGGCACCACGGTCATCGGCGTCATGGTCGCCGCCACCACCGGCTACGCGGTCTCGCGGATGCGCTTCCCCGGCTACAGGAAGCTCATGTGGGTCCTGCTGGTCACCCAGATGTTCCCCATCGCGGTCCTGATCGTGCCGATGTACCAGATCCTGTCGAAGCTCCAGCTCATCGACAACTACTTCGGCCTGGTCCTCGTCTACTGCTCGACCGCGGTGCCGTACTGCGCCTGGCTGCTCAAGGGCTACTTCGACACCATCCCGTTCGAGATCGACGAGGCCGGGCGGGTGGACGGGCTGACCCCGTTCGGCACCTTCTTCCGGCTGATCCTGCCGCTGGCCCGGCCGGGCCTCGCGGTCGCCGGCTTCTACAGCTTCATCACCGCGTTCGGAGAGGTCGCCTTCGCCTCGACGTTCATGCTGAGCGACACGAAGTACACCTTCGCCGTCGGACTGCAGAGCTTCGTCAGCGAGCACGACGCGCAGCGCAACCTGATGGCGGCCACCGCCGTGCTCGTCGCGATACCCGTCTCCGCGTTCTTCTACCTCGTGCAGAAGAACCTCGTGACCGGCCTCACCGCGGGCGGCACGAAGGGCTGATCGCCCCACCCGGAAACGTCCGGCCGCGGTGCCCATCCGACCCCGCTGCACCGCGGCCGGCCGCCTCTTCCGCCACCGACGCCTCC
The DNA here is from genome assembly GCF_044754585.1 of Streptomyces sp. NPDC093065. Classification (NCBI taxonomy): domain Bacteria; kingdom Bacillati; phylum Actinomycetota; class Actinomycetes; order Kitasatosporales; family Streptomycetaceae; genus Streptomyces; species Streptomyces sp. NPDC093065. The sequence continues at coordinate 260,012 of NZ_JBIVPJ010000009.1, forward strand.
ACTCCGTACCGCTCCGTTTCGCTACGTACCAAGGACGACATGAGCCAGCAGCCTTCCGCCGCACCGGCCCCCACCTCCGCCGTCGCCACCGTCGCAGGGCGCCACGACTGGTGGCGGGACGCGGTCATCTACCAGGTGTACCCGCGCAGCTTCGCCGACAGCAACGGCGACGGCATGGGCGACCTGGAGGGTGTCCGCACCCGCCTGCCCTACCTGCGCGACCTGGGCGTGGACGCCGTGTGGCTCAGCCCCTTCTACGCCTCCCCGCAGGCCGACGCCGGTTACGACGTCGCCGACTACCGGGCCGTCGACCCCATGTTCGGCACCCTGCTGGACGCCGACGCGCTGATCCGCGACGCCCACGCGCTGGGCCTGCGCATCATCGTCGACCTGGTGCCGAACCACTCCTCCGACCAGTACGAGTGGTTCAGGCGCGCGCTGGCCGAGGGCCCCGGCTCCCCCTCCCGGGACCGCTACCACTTCCGCCCCGGCAAGGGGAAGAACGGCGAACTGCCGCCCAACGACTGGGAGTCCATCTTCGGCGGCCCCGCCTGGACCCGGGTCACCGAGCCCGACGGCACGCCGGGGGAGTGGTACCTGCACCTGTTCGCGCCCGAGCAGCCCGACTTCAACTGGGAGCACCCGGCCGTCGGCGACGAGTTCCGCTCCATCCTGCGGTTCTGGCTGGACATGGGCGTGGACGGCTTCCGCATCGACGTCGCCCACGGCATGGTGAAGGCCGAGGGCCTGCCCGACCTCGGTGACCACGACCAGCTGAAGCTGCTGGGCAACGATGTCATGCCGTTCTTCGACCAGGACGGCGTGCACGCCATCTACCGGCAGTGGCGCCGCATCCTCGACGAGTACAGCGATGCAATGGGGCCCGAAGGGCCTTCCGCAGAAGGGCGGGGGCGGGTGACGGGAGGGCGGATCTTCGTCGCCGAGGCATGGACCCCGACCGTCGAGCGCACCGCCAACTACGTGCGCCCCGACGAGCTGCACCAGGCGTTCAACTTCCAGTACCTGGGCACCCACTGGGACGCCGAGGAGCTGCGCACGGTCATCGACCGGACGCTCGACGCCATGCGCCCCGTCGGCGCCCCCGCCACCTGGGTGCTGTCCAACCACGACGTCACCCGGCACGCCACCCGCTTCGCCAACCCGCCCGGCCTCGGCACCCAGATCCGCCTGGCCGGCGACCGCGAACTGGGCCTGCGCAGGGCCCGCGCCGCCACCCTCCTCATGCTGGCCCTGCCCGGTTCCGCCTACGTCTACCAGGGCGAGGAGCTGGGCCTCCCGGACGTCGTCGACCTGCCCGACGAGGTGCGCCAGGACCCGGCCTACTTCCGCGGTGCGGGCCAGGACGGCTTCCGCGACGGCTGCCGGGTGCCGATCCCGTGGACCCGCGAGGGCTCCTCGTACGGCTTCGGCGACGGCGGCAGCTGGCTGCCGCAGCCGACGGGCTGGGGCGAGCTGAGCGTCGAGGCCCAGACCGGCGCGCCCGGCTCGACCCTGGAGCTGTACCGCGAGGCCCTGGCCGTCCGCCGCTCCACCGCCGACCTCGGGGCGGGCGACGCGGTCGAGTGGCTGCGCGCCCCCGAGGGCGTCGTCGCCTTCCGGCGCGGCGATTTCGTGTGCGTCGCCAACACCACCGGCGAGTCGGTGGCGATGCCCGCGTACGGGCGCGTCCTGCTGGCCAGCGGCGAGATCACCGAGGCGTCCGGCGAGGCCAAGGTGCCGGCCGACACCACGGTGTGGTGGACCCGCGCCTGACGCTCCCTGCGGACCGCCGAAGGGCCCGCTGCTTCCCCCGGGGGAGTGGCGGGCCCTCGGTGACGGGTGTGCGGTAGACAGACCCCATGTCCGAGACGAACTCCTGGCCGGCCGCCGCCCTACTGCGGGGAGCCCGCACGCAGTTGGAACCCCTGACGGTCGCACACGCCCGGGAGGCGGTGGCCTTCCTCGGCGACGTGCGCCTGCACCGGTGGACGGGCGGTGCTCCGCCCACCGAGGAGGAGCTGGAGCGGCGCTGCCGGCGGCAGACCGTCGGGCACTCGCCCGACGGCCGGCAGGGCCGGCTGAACCGGATGCTGCGCCGGCACACCGACGGCCGGCTGGTCGGCACCGTGCAGGCAACGCTCCACCGGCCCCGCCCCGGCCTGGCCGAGGCCGAGCTGGCCTGGGTCGTGGGCCACGACTTCCAGGGTGCGGGCTACGGCAAGGAGGGCGCCGCCACCATGGCGTGCCGGCTGCGCGAGCGGGGAGTGGCGCGCCTCGTGGCCCATGTGCACCCGGAGCACCGGGCGTCGGCCGGGATCGCCCGGTCGCTGGGCATGCGACCGAGCGGTGAGGTGCACGACTTCGAGGAGTTGTGGACCACGGCTCCGGACACCGGGCCGCGGCACGGCCGACGGCTGTGAAAGTTCTTTCCGGTACTTTCAAGGCTCTTGCCGCAAGACTTGCGACAGCGCTACGGTCTCGCCGGGGTCGGACCCGAACGAGCCGTACTCGCAAGGAGCTCACGCCTGTGATACCGAGATGGCCGGTGCCTGTCGCGCGCCGTACCGCACGAGTGAGACGGGTCGCGGCCGTCACCGTGACCGCGCTCGCCGCAGCCCTGCTTCCCCCGCTCGCCGCGCGGGCCGACGCCCCGCCCGCGCCCCCGTCCGACGCGCAACTGGCGAAGACCGCCGCACGCCACGACCTGACCCGTGAGCAGTTCTACTTCGTCCTGCCGGACCGTTTCGCCAACGGGGACGCCGAGAACGACCGCGGCGGCCTGACCGGCACCCGGCTCGCCACCGGCTACGACCCCACCGACAAGGGCTTCTACCAGGGCGGCGACCTCAAGGGCCTCACCGAGAAGCTCGACTACATCAAGGGCCTGGGCACCACCTCCATCTGGATGGCGCCCATCTTCGAGAACCAGCCCGTGCAGGGCACCGGCGAGGACGCCTCGGCCGGCTACCACGGCTACTGGATCACCGACTTCACGCGGGTCGACCCGCACTTCGGCACCAACAAGGACCTGAAGAACCTCATCTCCAAGGCCCACGCAAAGGGCATGAAGGTCTTCTTCGACGTCATCACCAACCACACCGCCGACGTCGTCGACTACGAGGAGAAGTCCTACGACTACCTCTCCAAGGGCGCCTTCCCGTACCTGACCAAGGACGGGCAGCCTTTCGACGACGCCGAGTACGCCGACGGCTCCCGCCGCTTCCCCCGCGTGGACGCCGGTTCCTTCCCGCGCACGCCGACGGTCCCGGCCGCCAAGAAGAACCTCAAGGTGCCGTCCTGGCTCAACGACCCGGCGATGTACCACAACCGGGGCGACTCCACCTGGGCCGGCGAGTCGGCCACCTACGGCGACTTCAACGGCCTCGACGACCTGTGGACCGAACGGCCCGAGGTCGTCGACGGCATGGAGAAGATCTACCAGCGGTGGGTCGAGGACTTCGCCATCGACGGCTTCCGGATCGACACCGTGAAGCACGTCGACATGGAGTTCTGGACCCAGTGGGCGACCGCGCTGGACGCCTACGCCGCCAAGAAGGGCCGCGACGACTTCTTCATGTTCGGCGAGGTCTACTCCGCCGACACCTCCGTCACCGCGCCCTACGTCACCGAGGGCCGCCTGGACTCCACCCTGGACTTCCCCTTCCAGGACGCGGCCCGCGCGTACGCCTCCCAGGGCGGCAGCGCCCACAAGCTCGCCTCGGTCTTCGGCGACGACTACAAGTACACGACCGACAAGGCCAACGCGTACGAGCAGGTCACCTTCCTCGGCAACCACGACATGGGCCGCATCGGCACCTTCCTCAAGCAGGACGACCCGGAGGCCACCGACGCGGAGCTGCTGAAGAAGGACCGGCTCGCCAACGAGCTGATGTTCCTCAGCCGGGGCAACCCGGTGATCTACTACGGCGACGAGCAGGGCTTCACCGGCGCCGGCGGCGACAAGGACGCCCGTCAGCCGATGTTCGCCTCCCGCACCGCCGACTACCTCGACGACGACCAGCTCGGCACCGACCGCACCCACGCCGCGGCGGCCTACGACACGAACGCGCCGCTCTACCGGCAGATCAGCGCCCTCGCCAAGCTGCGCAAGGCCAACCCGGCCCTCGCCGACGGCGTCCAGACCGAGCGCTACGCGGCCGACGGCGCCGGCGTCTACGCCTTCTCCCGCACCGACGCGAAGAGCGGCACCGAGTACGTCGTCGCCTTCAACAACGCCGACGCCGCGCGGAACGCCACCTTCGCCACCGGGTCGGCGAACATGACCTTCCGCGGCCTCTACGGCACCGACGCCACCCTGAAGTCGGCCGCCGACAAGAAGGTCACCGTCACCGTCCCGGCCCGGTCGGCCGTCGTCCTCAAGGCCGCGGGCAGGCTTGCGGCACCCGCCGCCAAGCCGACGGTCACCCTCCGCGCTCCGGACGACGGCGCCACCGGCACCGTCGAGCTGACCGCCGACGTCGCGGGCGGACAGCTCAACCGCGTGGTCTTCGCCGCCCAGACCGGAAACGGCAAGTGGCGCACCCTCGGCACCGCCGACCACGCCCCCTACAAGGTCACCCACACCGTCGGCACCGACACCCCCGCCGGTACCGCCCTGCGCTACAAGGCGGTCGTCGTGGACTCGGCGGGCCGCACCGCGAGCGCCACGGCGGCGTCCAGCACCGGCACCCCGCCCGCCGAGGAGGTGCCCACCGCCGCCTCCCGCGACTACGCGGTCGTCCACTACAAGCGCGCGGACGGCGACTACGACGACTGGGGCCTGTACGCCTGGGGCGGCCTCGCCGACGGCGAGGCGACCACCTGGCCCGAGGCCCACCCCTTCACCGGCCGGGACGCCTACGGCGCCTTCGCCTACGTCAAGCTCGAGCCCGGCGCCTCCGACGTGGGCTTCCTCGTCGTCGACAAGGACGGCGACAAGGACGTCGCCGCCGACCGCACCATCGACGTCACCGAGACCGGCGAGGTGTGGATCGAGCAGGGCAAGGAGCAGGTCGCCACGGAGCGGCCCGAGTACCCGGCCCAGGACACCGGCAAGGCCGTACTGCACTACAAGCGCGCCGACGGCGACTACGACGGCTGGGGCCTGCACGTCTGGGGCGACGCCGCGAACCCCACCGACTGGGCCAAGCCCCTCCAGCCGGTCGGGACCGACCCCTACGGCGCGGTCTTCGAGGTGCCCCTCACCGAGGGCGCGAGCAGCCTCAGCTACATCGTCCACAAGGGCGACGAGAAGGACCTGCCCACCGACCAGGCCCTCGACCTCAAGGCCGACGGCCACGAGGTGTGGCTGCTGAGCGGCCAGGAGGAGTACCTGCTGCCGCAGCCCGCGGGCTCGGCGGCGGCCGTCGACCTCACCACCTCCAAGGCCGTCTGGATCGACCGGAACACCGTCGCCTGGAACGGCTCCGAGGGCGCCGCCTCCACCCAGCTGCTCGCCTCCCGCACCGGCTCGATCACCGCCGGGGGCGGCAGGCTCACCGGCGACGACCAGCAGTGGATCCGCCTCGCGAAGAGCGCCCTCACCGACGCCCAGAAGGCGAAGTTCCCGCACCTGATGGAGTACACCGCCTGGTCGGTGGACCCGCGCGACCGAGCTCGGGTCCGCGAGGCCCTGCGCGGCCAGGTCGTCGCCTCCCAGCGCACCGCCACCGGTGCCCTGCTCGCGGCGACGGGCGTGCAGACCGCCGGCGTCCTGGACGACCTGTACGCGGACCGGGCCACCAAGGCCGGCCTCGGCCCGGTCTTCCGCCACGGCCGGCCCACCCTCTCCGTGTGGGCGCCGACCGCCCAGGACGTCGCCCTGGAGATCGACGGCCGCACCGTGCGGATGCGCCGCGACGATGCCACCGGCGTCTGGTCCGTCACCGGCCCGAAGTCCTGGAAGGGCAAGGCCTACCGGTACGCCGTCAAGGTCTGGGCGCCCGCCGCGGGCCAGGTCGTCACCAACAAGGTCACCGACCCCTACTCGCTCGCCCTGACCACCGACTCCGAGCGCAGCCTCGTCGTCGACCTGGACGACCGTTCCCTCGCCCCGCGCGGCTGGGACGACTACGACAAGCCGAAGGCGGTGCCGCTCAGGGACGCCCAGATCCAGGAGCTGCACGTCCGCGACTTCTCCGTCGCCGATGCGACCGCCGACGCGGACCACCGGGGCACCTACCTCGCCTTCACCGACAAGAAGAGCGACGGCTCCAAGCACCTGCGCGAGCTGGCCGAGGCCGGTACCTCCTACGTGCACCTGCTGCCCGCCTTCGACATCGCCACCGTCCCCGAGAGGAAGTCCGGGCAGACGACGCCCGACTGCGACCTCGCCTCCTACCCGGCCGACTCCGAGAAGCAGCAGGAGTGCGTGACGAAGGCCGCCGCCGAGGACGCCTTCAACTGGGGCTACGACCCGTACCACTACACGGTCCCCGAGGGCTCCTACGCCACCGACCCGGACGGCACCGGGCGCACCGTCGAGTTCCGGAAGATGGTCAAGGCCCTCAACGACGACGGCCTGCGCGTCGTCATGGACGTCGTCTACAACCACACGGCCGCGAGCGGACAGGCCGAGACCAGCGTCCTGGACCGGATCGTGCCCGGCTACTACCAGCGGCTGCTCGCCGACGGCTCGGTGGCCGACAGCACCTGCTGCTCGAACACCGCCACCGAGAACGCCATGATGGGCAGGCTCGTCGTCGACTCGATCGTCACCTGGGCCAAGGAGTACAAGGTCGACGGCTTCCGCTTCGACCTCATGGGCCACCACCCGAAGGCCAACATCCTCGCGGTCAGGAAGGCGCTGGACGAGCTGACCCTCAAGAAGGACGGCGTCGACGGCAAGAAGATCATCCTGTACGGCGAGGGCTGGAACTTCGGCGAGGTCGCCGACGACGCCCGCTTCGTCCAGGCCACCCAGAAGAACATGGCCGGCACCGGCATCGCCACCTTCTCCGACCGGGCCCGCGACGCCGTGCGCGGTGGCGGCCCCTTCGACGAGGACCCCGGCGTGCAGGGCTTCGCCTCCGGCCTCTACACCGACCCCAACTCCTCGAAGGCCAACGGCACCGAGGCCGAGCAGAAAGCCCGCCTGCTGCACTACCAGGACCTGATCAAGGTCGGGCTGACCGGCAACCTCGCCGACTACGCCTTCACCGACACCGACGGCAAGGAGGTCAAGGGCTCCGAAGTCGACTACAACGGCGCCCCCGCCGGATACGCGGCGGCACCGGGCGACGCCCTCGCCTACGCCGACGCACACGACAACGAGTCCCTGTTCGACGCGCTCGCCTTCAAGCTGCCGAAGGACACGTCCGCCGACGACCGGGCCCGCATGCAGGTCCTCGCCCTGGCCACCGCCACCCTCTCGCAGGGCCCCGCGCTCTCCCAGGCGGGCACCGACCTGCTGCGCTCCAAGTCGCTGGACCGCAACTCCTACGACAGCGGCGACTGGTTCAACGCCATCCACTGGGACTGCGCCGACGGCAACGGCTTCGGCCGGGGACTGCCACCGGCCGCCGACAACCAGGACAAGTGGCCCTACGCCAAGCCCCTGCTGGGCGCGGTGCGGGTCGGCTGCCCGCAGATCACCGGGGCGTCGGCGGCGTACCGGGACCTGCTGAGGATCCGCGGTGGCGAGCGGGACTTCTCCCTCGCCACCGCCGGGCAGGTGCAGTCCCGGCTCTCCTTCCCGCTCTCCGGCGAGGACGAGACACCCGGCGTGATCACCATGCGCCTCGGTGACCTCGTGGTCGTCTTCAACGCCACGCCCGAGCGGCAGGAGCAGCACCTCGGCACCGCGGCCGGAACCGGCTACCGGCTGCACCCGGTGCAGGCGGCGGGCGCGGACGCGGTGGTGAAGCAGTCGTCGTACGCGGCGAAGACCGGCACGTTCACCGTGCCGGCCCGTACGGTCGCCGTGTTCCAGCGGGCCGGCTGACGGCCGGAGGTCTGCGGCTAGGGTGAGCCCTGCTGTTCACGCAACGGGAGGGCTCATGCCGCAGATCACCGTCGACTACTCCGGCCGGCTCGCCGGCGGCTTCGACCGGCCCGCCTTCGCGCGGGCCCTGCACGAGGCCGTCGTCGAGATCGCGGCCGCCCGGCCGCCGGCGTGCAAGACGCAGTTCCGCCGCGCCGAGGACACCGTCGTCGGCCCCGACACCGAGGGCCACGCCGTCGTGCACGTCACGCTCGGGCTGCTCGCCGGCCGCACGGACGAGACCAAGGTGCGGCTGACCGAGGCCGTCCTGGAACTGTTGCGGCAGTACGCGAAGCCGGACGACGGCCTGGCCCTGCACGCCTCCGCCGAGGTCCGCGACCTGGACCCGTCGTACCGGAAGTTCGAGACCGAGTAGCCGGCCGGGCCCCGGGCCTCACGGCAGGTCGCGGCGGCCCAGCCAGGCGGGCCGCACCGGCACGCCGTCCGCGTCCAGCTCGGGTTCCCGCCGGGCCGGCGGGGGAGCGGGGGCGGGCGGGGCCGCGTCGGCGACCGGCTCCGGGGCCGCCGCCACCTCGGGTTCGGGGGCCTTCGGCGCGGCCGAGTCTTCCAGCAGTTCCGCCACCGTGAACCGGGTGACGAAGGACTGCCAGGCCCCGTCCACCACGAGCAGGAACCCGTCGCCGACCCGCAGCAGGCGACGGCGCCGGGGGCTGAGGGGATGGGTGGGGGAGTAACTCCGCGCCCGCCGTTCCAGCTCCGCGAGCGCCTCCTCGCGGGACCCGGTGACGTGCGCCACCACCTGGGCCTCCGTGTGCTTGCGCTCCCCGGTGCCCACGGTCGTCTCCACGACCAGGCCCCACGCCGGCGCGTCGCTCACCGGGCCGTCAGGGCGACGAGCCGGCCCACCAGATCCGCGAAGGGGCCGTCGGCGGGCTCGTCCGCGACGACACGGCGCAGGAGGGCGCCCATCTCCTCGTCGTGGGCGGCGCTTACGGCCAGCAGCGCGGCGAAGTCGTGCACGAGCTGCTTTTCCAGCTCGGCGCGCGGGATGCGGCGGCCGTCCAGCCAGAGCAGCGCCGTCGACTCGGCGAGCGAGATCCAGGAGCGGACGACCAGTTCCAGGCGCGCGGGCGGTTCGGTGACGTCCAGGTGCGCAAGGATCTGGACATACGCGGCCTGCCGTACGGAATCCACGAGCGCGTTGGTCGTCGACGAGCCGACCGCCGGACCGCCGCGCATCAGGGCCGAGAAACCCGGGCCGTGCTCGTCGACAAAATCGAAGTAGCGGCCCATCACGCGCAGCAGCCGCGCGCCCAGCGGACCCTGGCGCGGCTCCGCGAACCGGCCCGCCAGGTCGTCCGAGGCGCGCTTCAACGCGGCCTCGTACAGGCTGAGTTTACCGGGGAAGTAGTGGTAGACCAGCGGGCGCGAGATGCCCGCGGCCGACGCTATCTCGTCGATGGAGACCTCGTCGGGCGAGTGGCGGCTGAACAGATCGAGCGCGACGCCGATCAACTGCTGCCGCCGCTCCTCGACGCCCATTCTGCGGCGTACCCCGGTAGTCATACGAACACCTTACCGATCGAATCCAGCCCCCGAACGGGCCGGACCGGGCATCGGTGTTCACAGGTCGAGCACGAGCCGCGTACCGCGGCACCGGGAGACGCAGATGAGCATCGAGTCGCCCCGTTCCGAGTCCGTGAGCAGCTCGTCCCGGTGGTCTATCTCGCCCTCCAGCACCTTCTGCTGGCAGGTCCCGCACCAGCCCTGCTCGCACGAGTACGGCGTGTTCGGCAGCTCGGCGCGCACGGCGGCCAGCACCGAGGAGTCGGCGGGCACGGTCAGCGTGCGCCCGCTGCGGTGCAGCTCCACCTCGAACTCCCCTTCGCCGTCGGCCGTCGTGCGCGGCGCGAACCGTTCCAGGTGCAGTGCGGCACCCTCGGGAAGGCGTTCCGCCACGGCCGCCATCAGACCCTCCGGGCCGCAGCAGTACACGGCGGTGCCCTCGGGGAGGTCCGCCAGGAAGGCGTCGAGGTTGGGCCGCCCCTCCTCGTCCTCGGCGGCGACGGTCACCCTCCCCCGGCCTCCGGCCGGGGGTGCCCCCGTCTCGCTTCGCTCGTTGCCCGCGTCCAGCTTCTCGACCTCCTCCAGGAACGGCATCGAGGCCCGGGTCCGCCCGCCGTACAGCAGCCGCCACTCGGTGCCCTCCGGCAGCGCCCGCAGCATCGGCAGCACGGGCGTGATGCCGATGCCCCCGGCGACGAACGCGTAGGCCGGGGCGTCGACCAGCGGGAAGCGGTTGCGCGGGCCGCGCACCTCCAGCTCCGTGCCCTCCTGCACCTGCTCGTGCAGCTCGCGCGAGCCGCCCCGCCCGTCGGTGACCAGCCGCGCGGCCACCGTGTACGACGAGGTGTCCTCCGGGTCGCCGCACAGCGAGTACTGCCGCACCAGGCCCGACGGCAGCACCAGGTCCAGGTGGGCGCCCGGCTCCCAGGGCGGCAGACCGGTCCCCTCCAGACGCAGCCGCACCACCCCGTCGGCCAGCCGCTCGTGCGCGGTCACCAGCAGCGTCAAAGCGGGCGAGCGGGACGGCTCGGAGGCCGGTGGGCGCGAGGCGGATCCCGTCCGGCGCCGCACCGCCCGGCCGACGACGAGCGCGGCACCGGCCGCCAGGAGCAGGACCGTCGGCCTCGGCAGCCCTGCCAGGAGCGAGACAGGCTTGTTGGACATGACGTCAATGTACTGACCGGTAGCTCCGTGAGGAAGCCTTCCGGTGAGACTTGTTGACGCCAGTGTCAGCTAGCGGTGGGAGCAGGCAGGGTGAGCGGGTCCTAGCGCAGCCCGCCGATCGTCCGCCCGTTGTCCAGCGTCCCCTTCAGCTCCGCCCGCGCGCCCTGCTCGGCCTTTGCCGTCAGGAGGTTGCCGTCGGCGGCACCGGTGATGCCGCCCGTCGCCTCGATCGACTCGGTGCCGCGACTGCCCGCGGCGAGCAGGTACCAGTGCCCGCCCTCCGACTTCCACAGCACCCCGGCCAGCACGTGCGGGTCGCGCTCGCCGCAGGCCGGCACGTCCTGCGCCTTCGCCGCCACCGCGCCCTGCGCCCCGCCCGGCGTCCGGAACTGCGCCAGCACCCGGGCTCCCTCGCCGCGCCAGGTCTCGGCGCGGGTGCACACCCACGCACCCGACCCCGTACCGTCGGGCAGCGGCTGCGCCGCGAACTCCCAGGCGTTCACCGACCGGACCCCCTGCCCGCGCACCGCGCCCAGCGAGCAGGCGTACGGCGCCCAGGACCCCAGTGCCTTCGAGCCCGCGGCGTCCTTCGCGGAACCGGGCCGCCCGCTGGTGAGACGGGCCGGCACCAGCTCGCCCAGGTCGGTCACCAGCCGGGTGTCCGAACCGTCGGTCAGCTCCAGCACGTTCCACGACGTGCACCCGCCGGACTGCTGCTGCACGGGGCTGGCCAGCGGGGACGTCACGCCGTCGGTGAGCGTCAGCTCCCTGGCGCCCGAGTCCGGCTCGACGAGATCGCGCCCGGCCGCCCCGGTCACCCACGGGGCCGTCAGATAGCGGACGTTGCCGTCGGCCCGGCCCAGGACCACCGCCGTCGCCGTGGCCCGGCCGGCCCCGTCGGTGCGCGCGAAGTCCAGGGCGGCACCGGCGGAACCGTCCTTCGGCTCGGCGTACCGGACGAGCCGCAGACCGTCGTGCAGGATCACCACCCGCGCGCCGTCCACGTTCCCGGCGTACAGCAGCTGAGGCGGACCGGCCGGAGGACCGGTCGGGGTGCCCGGCGTCGCGGACACCCCCACGCTCTCGCCGGGCCGGGCCCAGACGGCCAGGGCGCGGCGCAGCAGCTCCTCGTCCTTGACGAGGTCACCGCGGGCCGGCCACACCGAGAAGTCCGTGCGCGCGGACGTCTCCCACGCGGCGGGCGCCACCTCGGTGAGCCGGCCGGGGTCGAGGGCGGCCTCGGCCGCCGGGTTGCGCGCGTAGGACGGGGCCGCGGCACCGTCCGGCCCCCAGCCGTCCCCGGGCAGACCGAGCAGTGCCGCGCACACCACCAGCGCCGCCCCGGCGACCAGCGCGGCCCTCGTGTGCTGCCGTCGGCGCAGCAGATCGGTCGGCCTGGCCTGCAACGAACAGGGGTCGAACTCGGGGGAGTCGAGCAGCCCGTACTGCCCCGGCACCCCGTCGGCCTCCCGCAGTGCGGCGTCCGTGTCGCCGACGCCCGCGGCACGGAGCACCTGCCGCACCCCGTCGTCGGGCAGCCGCTCCAGACCGCGCAGCACGTACGCCGCCCGGCCCGGCCCGCTCAGCGCGGACAACCGCTGGTCCAGGGCGAGTTCGTCGGCACCTCCCGAGCGCGGGAAGAGCTTGAGGCCCCGCACCTGCGGCAGCAGCGGCGGCAGCTGGGACCGCCGGGGCCACGCCCGCCGCCGCAGCGGGAGCCCCGCCTCCATCGCCGTACGCACCACCCGCAGCCGGACCAGCGCGTACCCGGGGTCGACCGCGCGGCCGGTGGACTGGGCCGGGATCACCGGGGTCGTCGTCCGGCTCCGGGGCAGGGCACGCTGGGTGAGGGCGTGCGCGGTCAGGACCCGGCGGCTCCGGCCGAGGCCCGGCGGCAGCACCAGATAGGCCAGCCGGGCCAGGCGCGGGTAGTGCTCGACGAGCGCGGCCTCGGCCTGCTCGACGTCGACGACCGGGTCGGCCGAGGAGGCGGAGGACGGTGCGGGGCGCGGGGCGACATCCTGTGGCTGCACGTTCAGCAGAACGAGCGAACGGGGCGATGGTCACCGTCCGGCCGCCCCGGGCAGGGCGCGCTACTCCTCTTCCGGTTCCACCAGGAGCCGCGCGTAGTTGGCCATCGACCGCTGGTACCGGGGGAGATGGGGCGCCAGCGCGCCGAGCGCCAGGGACAGGCCCTCGCGGTCGCGGCCCATGCTCGACAGGCACAGGGCCAGGCACGCGCGCACCGCGTCGTCCAACTCGTCCGACGGCGCCAGCAGTTCGGGCGAGAGCAGCTTCACGCCCTCCTCCGGGTGCCCGGTGTTGCGCAGGGAGCTGGAGAGCTGGATCTTCGCCCGGCGCCCCTTGTAGGGGCTGACCTCGCCGAGCCCGCGCTCCAGCGCCTCGCGGTACAGCGGCACGGCCCGGTCGGAGTGGCCCGTGGAGTCCCAGGCGCAGGCCCGCTCGAACAGGCCGAGGGGACTGTCCGGGGGCAACTCGTCGGCGAGGGCGTCGACGACCGCCCGGAAGCCGGCGGCGTCCTCCTCGGCGTAGTCGTCGAACGCCGCCCAAGCGGCCGTCACGCGCTCTTCCCAGTCCTGGTCCACCACGCCACTCTCGCACGGTCCCGGCACAAGGGCACCCGGGTTCCTGAGTACTTCGCGCCCGGCAGCCGTACCGATGACGAGAGCCCCTCGCGGGGGCTCCGTGCGGCATGTCGCACCGGCGGACCGGAGGAACTCATGAGGCTGACCCGACCACTGCTCGCACCGGCCGCTCTCGCGGCGGTCCTGGCACTGACGGGCTGCGGCGCCGGCGGAGACGGCGAGGCCGCCGTGCCCGAGACGGCGACCGGCAGCCTGGAACACCTGGCGGCCGAGGCGAAGTGCGCCCCGGACATGCAGACCGACGCCGACACCATCCGCCAGGCCCTGTGCGGGAAGGGCGACGGGAAGTACGTCCTCGCCACCTTCGCCACCGACCGCGGCCAGCGCGAGTGGATCAACACCGCCAAGGACTACGGCGGTTACTACCTCGTCGGCCGCAAATGGGTCGCCGTGGGCCACGAGGACGTGGTGGCGGACCTGCGCGGCCGGCTCGGCGGGACCCTGGAGCAGGGCGTCCAGCACGGTGGCGGCGGGCACTCGGCCGGGCACGGCGAGCATGCCGGGCACGAGGGCTGACCGGGCGCGGGAACACGAAGAGGGCCGGTGGCGGATCTCCGCCACCGGCCCTCTCCCGGTCACCGGCCCAGTGGTGCTACTGGCAGTCCTCGCCGCGGTTGATGCAGTCGACCACCTCGTTCATCAGGTCCTCGTCCATGACGTTGATGAAGTCGTTGTGATCGGTGATCGGCTTGTGCAGCTGCTCGGGGAAGCTGTCCACGGCGTACGGGTTCTGCACCTGGCCGTTCTCGACGGTCGGGGCGGGGATGTCGTACGCGAGGCGGATCTGCAGCTGGGGCACGGCCTGGAAGCCGTTCGCGCAGCTGCCGTCCTCCTGGACGAACGCCATGTGGTCCCGGTGGTTGGCGCTGTCGATGTTCTGGCCGTCCCAGCAGCTCTGGAAGTTGACCGTGCGCAGCACCTGGCTGCCCTCGGGGCACAGCGGGTACTTGTCCGTCACCTGCCGGTCCTCGAAGCCGGAGCAGCTCCAGGAGGTGTTGGCGTTCGCGTCGCCGTTGGTGAAGGACTTGGCGTCACCGGTGATGACACGCAGGAACTTCGGCATCGCGACCACGTCGCCCTGGCGGCTGCCGACGAACTTGATCTGCGCCTGGGCGGGCTTGAGGATCTTGCCGATGTTGCCCTCGGCGCCACCGCCCTGGTCGTTCGCGTCGAACTCCTGCGTGCCGTCCTGAAGGCGCAGCACCGGCCAGTAGTACGTGGACTTGTCGCCCTGGTTCTGGCAGGAGGTGTCCGCGTTCGCCAGGTCCTCGTCGCTGGAGAAGGCGTCGTTGTCCTGGTTGCCGACGTAGTCGTGCGTGTGGTGCGCGCCGTTGTCGACGCCGGGCGCGGCGATCAGGTTGTCGCTGTTGAACAGGTTGTTCTCGTTGACGCCGCAGTCGGTGGTGAAGGTGCCGGCGGAGCCGCCGTCGCCGTTGGCGGCCAGGCCGTTGCGGCTGTTGCGGGAGTTCGGCTGGACGTCGTTGATGTCGATGAAGTCGTCGGCGACCGGGCCCGCGACACCGTTGCCGTTGTCGTCGTTGCCCTCGTCGCCGCCCTGGTCCTGGCCGTCGCCGTTCTGGCCGTCGTTCTGGCCGCCACCGTTCTGGCCGCCGCCGTTCTGCTGGTCCGCGGGGCGGCCCCGGCACTCGGCCAGCTCGTCCAGGTTGTCGTCGGCCCTGCCGCCGGCCCGGTTGATCTCCAGCTGGATCCGGTCGATGATCGCCTTCCGCCGGTCCTTGAGCGGGCCGAGAATGCTGTTGCCGACGAACTGCGGGTCGCCCGCCTGTGCCCGCCGTGTGGTGGCCAGGCGCTGGTAGGCGTCGGTGATCTGGCTGTCCATCGTGGCCAGTTCGCCGTCCACCTCCCCGCGTGCCCGGTCCGGCACGTCACGGATTTTCTGACCGATGTCAGGGCAGTCGATCGTCGCCACCTGCGCGGCGGCCGACCTGGTCCGGTTGTGGCCCGAATGCTCCTCGTGCGCCGAAGCGTAGAAGTTGGCCCAGACCAGCCCGCCCCCGCCGACCGCCAGGGCCGCCGCCCCGGCAACGATCTTGGTGGCCAGCGGCGTACGGCGTTTTCTTGTGTTGCGTCCCATGGAACTCCTCTGACTTCCTTGCGGGGCATCGCTTGCGGGGCATCGAGGGCGCCCGACAGGAGTGAAGCGGCTCCCTCCCATACGGAAGCCGCTTCAGAGGTGTTCACCCGTCTCTGGAATTGCTGGGACCCGTGGGACGCACGGGACGTGCCGGAGGGTCAGCGGCCGCGGTCCAGATACGCCAGAACGGCCAGTACACGGCGGTTGTCGTCGTCCGAGACCTCCAGGCTCAGCTTCGCGAAGATGTTCGCCGTGTGTTTCGCGATCGCCCGCTCCGTGACGACGAGCTTGCCGGCGATCGCCGCGTTGGTCCGGCCCTGCGCCATCAGCTCCAGCACCTCCAGCTCGCGCGGGGTGAGCCGTTCCAGCGGCTGGTCCTCCGCCGCCCGCCGGCTGAGCAGCTGCTGGATGACCTGCGGGTCCATCGCCGTACCGCCCGCCGCCACCCGCCGTACGGCGTCCACGAACTGCTCCGCGTCGAAGACCCGGTCCTTGAGCAGGTACCCCACCCCGCCGCTCCCGTCGGCGAGCAGCTCGCGCGCGTACAGCTGTTCCACGTGCTGGGAGAGGACGAGCACCGGCAGCCCGGGCCGGTCGCGCCGGGCCTGGAGCGCGCACTGCAGGCCCTCGTCGGTGAGCGTGGGCGGCAGCCGGACGTCGACGACGGCGACGTCCGGCTTCAGTTCGGCCAGGGCCCGGGTCAGCTCGGGGCCGGTCTCGACGGCCGCGGCGATCTCGAAGTCGTGGGCCTCCAGGAGCCGGACCAGCCCGTCGCGCAGCAGGAACAGGTCTTCGGCTAGGACAACGCGCAAGGGATCTCCATGGTGACCATGGTGGGGCCGCTCGCGGGCGAGCTGACGGCCAGGACACCGTCGAATGTACCGAGTCGCCGTTCCACCCCGGCCAGGCCCGAACCCGCTCCGACCGAGGCGCCGCCCTTGCCGTTGTCGGTGACGGAGACGCGCAGCCGGCCCTCATCGTGGTGCATGTCGATCCAGATCCGGTCGGCGCCGGAGTGCTTCACGGCGTTGGTGAGGATCTCGCTGACCGCGAAGTACGCGGCCGCCTCCACGGGGGCGTCGGCCCGGCCGGACAGGTCCACGTCGACCTCCACGGTGAGGGGCAGGCGCAGCGACAGGGCGCGCACCGCGTCGCCCAGGCCGCGTTCGGCGAGCACCGGCGGGTGGATGCCGCGTACGAGCTCGCGCAGCTCGGTGAGGGCGTCGGCGGAGGAGCGGCGGGCCTGCGCGAGCAGCTCCCTGGCCTTCGCCGGGTCCTTCTCCAGCAGCGCCTCGATGGTGCCCAGGTCCATGCCCATGGCGACCAGCCGGGCCTGCGCCCCGTCGTGCAGGTCCCGCTCGATGCGGCGCAGTTCGGCGGCGGAGGTGTCGACGGCGTCGCGCCGGGTCTCGGTCAGTACCCTCACCCGCTCGGCGAGTTCGGTCTGGCCCGAGCCGAGGACGGCGCCGGTGAGCCGGAAGTGGGCCGCCAGCACGAGCGGGCCGAGCCGGACGGCGGCGACGAGGAGGACGGCGCCCAGGGCGGCGGCGTACAGCGCGGTGAGCTGGCCGGTCACGGGCACGAAGCCGTACCAGTAGGTGTCGTCCCAGGCCCGCCACAGACCGGCCCCGATCGCGAAGCCCTCCAGCGGGTAGAGCGGCAGCACGAAGGCCAGCAGCGCGGTGACGAAGCCCGCCGTCATGTCGACCGGGAGCCAGACGAAGTCCCGCCAGGTCGCCGGGTCACGGAGCATCCCGAAGGTGCGCGTCCACGGGTTGGCGTCCGCGGGCAGCGGCCGGTAGGCCCGCTGGATCCGCACCCCGCCCCACTCGGCGGCGAGCACCCGCCGCCAGTCGGCGAACATCCGCACGCCGGTCAGCACCCACGGGGTGGTGACGATGCCGATCCCGATCGGGACGAGGGCGACGGACACCAGGGTCAGGCAGAAGCAGAGCACCGCGCCGGGCAGGGAGACGAACGCCAGTGCCAGTCCCCGCAACGCCGACAGCGCCACACCCCGTGTCCGCGTCCGCGTCCGTTCCGGGATCAGTGTCTGCCGTGTGCCGCTCTTCGTGTCGATGCTCATGACAGCAGTCTCTCCGAGGCGACCGGCTCGGGGCACTGGGCCGGGCACCCCGGTCAGGGGGTGGTGCCAGGTACACCCTCCGGCCGGGGCGCGTCGGCGGCAGCGAGGACCTTCGCCTCCGTCTCCGGGTCCAGGCCGACCGGTGGCCGGTCCGGGCGCCGGGGCGCGGTGCCGCCGATGTCCCGCAGCCAGGTCCAGGTGTCGGCCACGGTGTCCTCGACGGGCCGGCAGGCGAGGCCCGTCGCCAGGGCCCGCGTGACGTCCGCCGTGTGCAGGGCGTCGTACAGGTCGCTGCCCGGGGGCGTCCACACCGGCAGCTGCACCCATGGCTCGATGCCGGCGGCGAGAACGGTCCCGGGGTCGGTCCAGCGCAGCCGCGCCGCGCCGCCCGTGACCGCCGCGCAGGCGTCGAGCAGGCGGCCCATGGTGGTGTGCCCCGGCGGGGAGACCAGGTTGTACGGTCCGCCGAGCTCCCGCTCCACCGCGCCGAGCAGCCAGTCGGCGAGGTCGCGGACGTCGATGTACTGCAGGGGCAGGCCGTGCGGGCCCGGTGCGAGGACGGGCCCGCCGCGGGCGACGCGGTTCAGCCACCACGGCAGCCGGCCGACGTTCTCGTACGGGCCGAGGATCAGCCCGGCCCGTACGAGCACCGAGCGGTCCGCGCCGAAGGCGTCCGAGACGGCCAGCTCGCCGCCGCGCTTGTCCCGGGCGTAGTCGCTCTGCCCGGCGTCCGCCGAGGCGCCCTCGACGAGCGGGGCGTCCTCGGCGCACCCGGCGGGCGGGGGCCAGGCGTACACCGAGCGGCTGGACACGTACACGTACCGTCCGGCGCCCTCCCGCAGCAGCCGCGCCGCGTCCCGTACCGCGCGGGGCGCCGCCGACCAGGTGTCGACGACGGCGTCCCAGGTGCCGCCGGCCAGGGCGGCGAGCCCGTCGGGTGCGGTGCGGTCGCCGTGCAGCGCCCGCACTCCGGGCGGCGGGGCGTGCCGTCCGCGGTGCAGGACGGTCACCTCCCAGTCCCGGCCGAGGGCCGCCTCGACCACGGCCCGCCCCACGAACTCCGTACCGCCCAGCACCAGTAGCCTCATGCAGGTCACTGTGCCGGGTGCGGCGGCCGGAGGGAACCGGGCTCTGCCGTCAGCAGACGGACGCAGTGGCCCGACGGCTCAGCCGCTCGACGGACAGACGGCTCAGCGGCCGGTGGGCGGCGTGTACTTGTAGCCGACGCGCCGCACGGTCTGGATCGTCCGCCGGTGCTCCGCGCCGAGCTTGCGGCGCAGCCGCGCCACGTGCACGTCGACGGTGCGGCCGTCACCCACGTGTCCGTAGCCCCACACCGTGGTGACCAGCTGATCCCGGGTGTGCACCCGGTGCGGATGCGTGACCAGGTGGGCGAGCAGTTCGAACTCCAGGTAGGTCAGGTCCAGTTCGCGTCCGTCCACGGCGGCGGTGCGGCGTGCGGGGTCGATCCGGACGAGCGGGTTCTCCGCCTGGTCCCGGCCGCGGCCGAGGTCCCGGCCGGGTTCCGGGGCCCGGAACGGCGGCTGCTGGTCGGCCGGGACGAGGACGAGGTAGCCGACCATCGGCGGGTGCCCCGGCAGCGCCGGCAGGGTGTGCGGGGGCGCGGGCAGCCAGGTGGCGCCCGGTGGCAGCAGGTCCACGACGTCCGCCACCTCGTCCGGGGCCACGGCGCGCAGCCGGTGCCGGGGGCCGGGGGAGTCGGGAAGGGCGGCGGGGGAGTCGAGGGTGACGGTGGACAGGGAACGGGTGGTCGCCATGAGACGTCAGCTCTTTCGCGCGAGAGGTTCGTCGGGAGGGGCGACGGGCGCGAGTTCGTGGTCGGGCGCGTCGCGGGACGTACGTCGTGCGCACCGGCGGCAGGCGCGGAAGGCCTGTGGATACGGCTTCTAGCGGGCCGGCGCGATCCTCGCGCGGCAACACACCCGGTCGAAGTCGTCGTGCTGACGGGAAGGCCAGAAGGGCTCGAGGTCATGGCGACCCGTCGCTGCGTACTTCCGGAAGCTGGCCATGGGCTCATTGAAGCAGACGTCGGCACAGGAGAGGAGAGTCCTCTCAGTGCGTGGACGCCGACTGGCCGGAACCCGTCGCCGGGCCGGTCACCCCTCCAGCCGTTTGCGCCAGTTCAGCGGGGTGACGGCGATGGCTCTGCCCGGATCGCCGTCCCACTGCGTGGACAGGCCGGACCCGGCGAACGCCGCCACGACCTCGTGCCCGACGGCCGTGGTCGTCTCCTGGGAGCCGTCGAAACCGCCGTAGTGCAGCATGAGCCCGTGCCCCTCGGCGGCGGCCTCGGTGCTCTGCCGGTGGAAGAAGACGAAGCCCCGGGCCCCCTCGCGCTCCGCGCCGATCTCCGCCGTGCCGCAGCCCCGGCAGCAGGTGAAGTTCTCCCGGGCGGTGACACCGGCCGCGTCCAGGGCTTCGAAGACCCGGGTGAGCCGCTCCGGGTCGGTGGTCTCCACGCCCCAGGTCTCCTGTTCGGCGAGCCGCTCCAGCCACAGCCGGTCCACCAGCCGCCAGGCCTGGGCCCGGGACACCGGCCGTTCGTCCCCGGCGTCCGGGTCCCGGTGGTCCTCCGCCGTCTCGACCAGCGCCTTGCGGCCGTCGTACCCGCAGCGCAGCCGCTCACGGACAAGCCGTTCGACCTCCCGCCGGACCTCGGCCGGCAGCTCCGGGACGTCCTTCTCGGGCCCGAGGTCGATCGGTTCCCAGGCGACGCCCGCGTCCCAGCCGGGGTCCCGGCGCGCCCAGCCGGTCAGGAGGTCCGCCACCCGGTGGGGGCCGTCGAGGCCGGCGCCGAAGAACGCGTCCGCGGCGGCCCGGTGCTCCAGCCGGTACTCCCCGCCCTCCTCGTGCCACACCTGCGCGAACACGTCGGGGATGTCCGGTATCCGCTGGACCACCAGGAAGCGGTCGCCGGTGCCGCCGATCCGCGTCACCAGCTCGCGCAGCTCCGCCGCCCGCAGCCGGGCGTGCGTCTGCCAGTTCTCCGTCTCGACCCTGATGGCGAGGGCCCCGTCGATCTCCATGCCCCCACCGTCGCACGCGCCACTGACAACGCGGCCGGGGGCCGGAGTGGCCGGGGTCAGACCTGGCCGGCCTTCTCCAGCGCCGTGCAGCAGGTGTCGACGAGCAGACGCGTCACGACGTACGGGTCGACGTTGGCGTTGGGACGGCGGTCCTCGATGTAGCCCTTGCCGTCCTTCTCGACCTGCCACGGGATGCGCACCGAGGCGCCTCGGTCGGAGACGCCGTAGGAGTACTCGTTCCACGGGGCGGTCTCGTGCAGGCCGGTGAGGCGGTCGTCGATGCCGGCGCCGTAGTTCTTGACGTGGTCCATCGGCTTGGAGCCCTCACCGAGCGACTCGGCGGCGGTGATGATCGCGGCGTAACCCTCGGGTCCTTCGCGCATCGCCCTGGTGGAGAAGTTGGTGTGCGCGCCCGCGCCGTTCCAGTCGCCCTTGACGGGCTTGGGGTCCAGGGTGGCGGAGACCTCGAAGTCCTCGGCGGTGCGGTAGAGCAGCCAGCGGGCCACCCACAGCTGGTCGGAGACCTCCAGCGGGGCCAGCGGGCCGACCTGGAACTCCCACTGGCCGGGCATGACCTCGGCGTTGATGCCGGAGATGCCGAGACCGGCCTTGAGGCAGTTCTCCAGGTGCGCCTCGACGACGTCGCGGCCGAAGATCTCGTCCGAGCCGACGCCGCAGTAGTAGCCGCCCTGCGCGGCCGGGAAGCCGCCCTCGGGGAAGCCGAGCGGGCGGGCGCCCTTGAAGAAGGTGTACTCCTGCTCGATGCCGAAGACCGGCTCCTGCGCCGCGAAGCGCTCCGACACCTCGGCCAGTTCGGCGCGGGTGTTGCTCGGGTGCGGCGTCAGGTCCGTGTCCAGGACCTCGCACAGCACCAGGACGTCGTCGCCGCCGCGGATCGGGTCGGGGCAGGAGAAGACCGGCTTGAGCACGCAGTCCGAGGAGCTGCCCTCGGCCTGGTTGGTGGAGGAGCCGTCGAAGCCCCAGAGCGGCAGGGCGTCGAGACCGGCCGGGGCGCCCGTGATGATCTTCGTCTTGGAACGGAGCTTGGCCGTCGGCTCGGTGCCGTCGATCCAGATGTACTCGGCCTTGAAGGTCACGGGGGCCACATCCTTCGGGGGTCTCGCCGCACTCGCGGGTGCCGCGGCGCTGGGGCGGCAGGGGTGCCGCGTCTACTGCCGTGCAGCGTGCCAACGGGCGATTTCCCGACCGTTGCCCGTAGGTGAACCCCGTGTTACCTGGAGCCCTTGTGGTGAGGCTCACGGTGGTGAGGCCCACGCCCGTCGTCCCCGGCCGCCTCCCGGACGCCGGTCAGGAAGTCCCGGATCGCCGCCAGCTCCCGCTCGTCGTACCCGCGCAGCAGCTCCACCGCCCGCCCGATCAGCGGTCCGAAGTGGGCGCGGCCCAGGGCGACGGCCCGCTCGTCCACCTCGACGGTGACCCTGCGGCGGTCCCGCTCGTCACGCACCCGGCGCACGTGACCGGCCCGCTCCAGCCGGTCGACCAGCGCCGTCGTGCCCGCGGAGTTCAGCCCGAGCACGGCGCCGAGGCGTCCGGCGGTCATCGCCTCGCCCGCGCGTGCGGCGTCCATGAGCGCGATGAGCGCGCGGACGTCGGTGGGGTGCATGCCGTTGCGCTGCGCGAACCGGGTGCTGTGCGCGCCCAGTTCGACGGTGACCGCGCGCAGCAGGTGGACGATCTCCATCTCCCGCCCGGTCTCCCCGTCCGTCCCGCTCTCGGTCTCCGGTCCCCGGTCGGGCATGTGGTCGGGCATGTGGGCCGCCCCTCCGACATCGTCTCGCTCGACAAGTATCTCGTTCGGCGAGAGAATACCGGAGAGGCAGGAACAAGGAGCAAGCGAAACAGGGGGCACCGCTCATGAGCGCTCGCGGTCCGTACGACGCCGGCCGTTTCCAGGACGCCTACGACAAGGTCATGGCCAAGTGGCCCGCGGGGACCGAGGCGGTGAAGGTGCCCACCCCCTTCGGCGAGACACACGTCAACGTGACCGGCCCGGCCGGCGCCCGCCCCCTCGTCCTGCTGCCGGGCGGCGGCGCGGCGACCTCGGCGTCCTGGTACGCCCAGGCCGCCGAGCTGTCCCGCACCCACCGTGTCCACGCCGTCGACCTGGTCGGCGCCCCAGGCCGCAGCACCCCGGCCGGCGACCGCCACCCCGATACGGTCGCCGGCCTCACCGGCTGGCTGGACGCGCTCCTGGACGGCCTGGGCATCGCGGAGACCGACCTCGGCGGGCACTCCTTCGGTGCCTGGATCGCCCTGCACTACGCCCTGCACGCGCCCCACCGGGTACGCCGCCTGTTCCTCCTCGACCCGACCCGGTGCTTCGCCGGGTTCAAGGCGGCCTACCTGCTGCACGCGCTGCCGATGCTGCTGCGGCCCACGCCCCGCCGGGTCCGCGCCTTCCTCGACTGGGAGACCGGCGCGACCCCGCTCGACGCCGACTGGCTCGCCCTCCAGGAGGCCGCCGCCGGTTTCCCGGAGCGCCGGCCGGTCACCGGACCGGGCCCGGACCCGGAGGCGCTGCGCGGACTGGACGTACCGGTCCTGCTGCTCCTGGCCCAGAACAGCAGGATGCACGACGCCGCGGAGGTGGCGGACCGGGCCCGGGCCCTGCTGCCGCACGTGGAGACGGCCGTCCTGCCGGACGTGTCCCACCACGCGCTGCCGCAGTCCGCGCCGCCCGGACTGGCCCGCCGTCTCGGCGACTTCCTCACCGCACCGGCCGGCTGAGCCTCAGCCGACCTTCTCGATCAGCGCCCGCCGGATCAGGAACTTGCCCTCCTCCCTGACCTGTTCGAACGCCGCGTTGTTGAGCAGCGCGCAGCTTCCCGACACCGAGTTCACCTCCACGGTCGTGGACTTGCCGTTGTCGAGGTTGGTCACCTTCAGCCTGGTGCCCGCCGGGAACTGGTTGCTGGAGGCGGCGGGAGCGCCGCCCTCGCCGGAGAGGGTGACGGTGGAGCCGGCGCAGACCTGCTCGCCGGCCTGCGCGGCACCTCCGGCCTGGTCGCCCGCCTGGTCGCCCGCCTGGCCCCCGGCCTGTTCTCCGGCCTCCTGGCCGGTGTCCTGCCCCGCCTCCTGCCCGGCCTGCGGAGGCTGCGCGGCCTGGGAGTCCTGAGCCGACTCCCCGACCGGGCAGCCGGAGGCCGCCTGCTTGCGCTCGATCTCCGCGACGACGGCCTCGCGGTTCTCGATCCGGGCCGCGGACTGCGCGTCGGGATCGGCCCGCTGGCCCTCGATGAACCGCTGGTTGTTGCCGAGCGCGGTGGCCAGGCCCTGGCAGACGTTCGAGTCCTGGGCGGCCGTCGTCCGCGCGTCCCGGGTGGTCTGGGCGGCGTTCGACGCGTTCGCCGTCACGAAGGCGCCGCCGCCCGCCACGGTGGCGGCGCCCACCAGGAGCGCGATCTTCTTCTTCGTACCGAGAGTTCTCCTGCGCGACATGCGCGCCTCCTGAAGAGGTAGGTGAGCGTACGCCGCTATGTACGAGATACCGAACGCAGTTACTCACCGGTCGCGCCGACACGGGAACGTAACCTGCGTCACACGCCCGGTCCTCCCCGGCCCTCCTCCTCGGTCCTCTGCGGTCCTTCTCCGTCCTGCTCTACCGGGACAGGGCGTCCCGTACCGCCTCGTCTGTGCGGCCCACCACGGCCGTTCCGTCGTCCGCCGTGATGATCGGGCGCTGGATCAGCTCGGGGTGTCCGGCGAGCGCGGTGACCCAGCGGTCCCGTGACGCCTCGTCACGGGACCAGTCCTTCACGCCCAGGTCCTTGGCGGCCGCCTCCTGCGTGCGCGTGATGTCCCACGGTTCGAGCCCGAGCCGGGTGAGCACCTCGCGGATCTCGTCGGCGCTCGGCACGTCCTCCAGGTAGCGGCGGACGGTGTAGTCGGCCCCCTCCGCGTCGAGCAGACTGATCGCGCTGCGGCACTTCGAGCAGGCCGGATTGATCCAGATCTCCATGCCGCACACGGTAGCCGGAGGGCGCGGAAACTCGTTCACCACGTGCGTCCCAGCGGCCCCGAAAGGCCTTGTGGGCAGGGGCTTTTGTCAGTGGTGGGCAGTAAAATAGAAGCAGTGTTCGAGGGTGTCGCCGGGAGGTCCGGACGGCGCCCTGACCGCGACAGGAGGATGCCCGTGCCCGCTGCCGCACTGAAGCCGAAGCCCACCCAGTCCACCGCCAAGCGGCCCGTCCTGCTCGACCTGCCTTACGAACCCGTGGAGAAGCGCCCGCTGCCGGCGGGCCGCCCCCGCGAGTGGTACGTCACGCACAACCGCCGGCTCAAGGCGATGCGGCTCGCCATCGCCCTGCTGGACTCCGGCGTCTACCTGCCCAACCAGGCGCGCAACGAGAGGATCCGGAGCGCTGCGCTGACGATCGGGGTTCATCCGCCGTCGGACACCACGTGTCACATGGTGCGGGCGTTGATGCGGTACTCGCGGTGACGTCGGCGCCGGGTGCCGTGTTGTGGCGGTGCCCGGCGTCCGCGTTGCCGTCCCCGGGGGCTGCCGTGCCATCGGCGCCGAATCGAAAGGCATCCCCCGCCTACGCCGACAACTCCCGTTCCAGCGGTGTCCGGAACCGGGGTGTGAGCCGGGTCGTGCCCACCCAGGACGACAGGCGTTCCGCCTCCGCCCCGATCGCGGTCTCCGTGTCGCGGCCGGTGCCCTCGGCGTCCAGGAGCCGCCAGACGATCTCGCCGTCGGGGCGCTGGGACCAGCCGCCGATCACGCGGCCGTTCCACCACACCGTCGGGCCGACGTTCCCGCTGCGGTCGAACAGCATCGGCCGCAGCCCGGGGGCGAGGTACCAGTCCCGCTGCTGCCAGCCCATCGCCGTCGGGTCCAGGGCGGGCAGCAGCGCAGCCCACGGCTCGGCCGGACCGGCGACCGGACCGGCGTCACCGGCGACGACGTACCCCGGGCCCTCGTCCAGCGAGACCGCCTCCGCGCCGATCGCGGTCAGCGCCCGGCGCACCTCCGTCACCCGCCACCCGGTCCACCACTTGAGGTCGTCCTCGGTCGCCGGACCGCACGCCGCCAGCCAGCGCCGCAACAGCTCGGCCTGTGCCTCGCCCGGATCCAGCTCGGGATGCTCGGGCGCCGGTGCCCAGCGGAACTGGCTGGACGTCCACGAGCCCAGCGGCCGGCCCCGCACCACCTTGCCCTCCACGCCCAGCACCTTCAGCAGGCGGCCGGAGACGGTGTGCACGCCCTCGTAGCTCTTCCCGGCCGCGTACACGAACTGCTCCTTGAGGCGCGGCTCGTCGCGGGCCAGTTCGGCAGCCGTGGCCTGGCCGCGCCGGGCCAGCGCGGCCAGCGCCGACTCCTCGACCTCCGTCAGCCAGGCGGCGTCCGGAGCCCCGGCCTCCGCCATGTTCTTCAGCAGCTTGGCCCGCTCCCGGGCGGCGACGGTGCGTCCGGTGGAGGCGTGCACGACCGCCGTCAGCTCCGTCGGGAACACGAACACGGTGTGCCGCATGCCGTGCATCCGGACCAGCGTCGCGTCCTCGTACAGGGCCCGCTCCGTCTCGCCCACGGTCTTCGCCGCGTCCGCCAGCCGCGCGCCGACGGCCAGGTGGACCGCCGCCGGATCCGTGCCGTGCAGCGCGACCAGTGATCCGGCGACCTCCTCCGGGCTTCCCGCCCGCGCGCCGACCGCCAGCCGCTGCCGCAGGGCCAGCCGGTCCCGCCGCTCGGCCGCCCCGATGTGTCGTCGTCCGCCGTCACCCATGCAGGCCCTCCGCCCGTCCGTACACCCCGAAGCCCGTACGTCCTCGGTATGCGTCCCAGTTACGGCCATCGTGCCCGACACCACTGACAGAGGGGGGCTCGCTCGGTCAGAGGCCGGGCGCTCCCCACACGGGGAACCAGCGGCCCAGGTCGTCCTCCACCGGCAGTTCGTCGGCGAGCGCCGCCCGTATCCGCAGCTCCAGCGCGTTGTCCCGCTGCTGCCGTTCCCCGGGCCGGGGCGCGAAGGGGTAGAACGTGCCCCGCTTGTAGAGGTAGACGAGGGCGAGCCGCTGCCCGTCGTCCCGCGCGAAACCGGCCAGGGAACACAGCAGCCGCGGGCCGAAGCCGCCCGCCTCCAGGGTGCTGTTCACCGCGTGCAGGTCGTTCACCAGGACGGGCAGCTCGTCCGGCGAGCGGCGCGAGACGAGCCAGGTGTAGCCGTAGGAGTCGTGGGTCAGCTCCACGGGGGTGCGGCCGGCGTCCGCGTCCAGCAGGGCGCGGATCTCGCCGTGCGTGCGCTCGAAGGCGGCACCCTCGACCGTCGCGAAGCACACCGCCCCCTGCCCGGTCGGCCGGAAGCCGGCCGCGGCCTCCAGGCCCACCGCCGCGGACGGCAGTGCGAAGAGCCGGTCGAGATCGGGCCCCACCGCCCTGGACCGGCCGAGCAGGATGTCCAGCAGTCCCATGCCCTCGTGTCCGTCCTTCCCGCGGTCCCCCGCGTCTCAGGTCCTGCCGGGCGCAGTCGGCTCGCCCAGCTCGGTGGAGATCCGGCCCAGCTGTTCGAGCCGCTGCTCCAGGCTGGGGTGGGTGGCGAAGAACCGGCCGAGGCCGGGGTCGCTGCCGAAGGCCGGAGTGAAGTAGAAGGCGTTGAAGGCCTGCGCCGTGCGCAGGTCCTTGGTCGGGATGCGCGCGATGTCGCCGGTGACCTTGGTGAGGGCCGACGCCAGGGCCGAGGGGCGCCCGGTGAGCAGGGCCGCGGCCCGGTCGGCCGCCAGCTCCCGGTACCGGGACAGGGCCCGGATCAGCAGGAAGCTGAGCGCGTACACGGCCGCCGAGACACCCATCACGACCGCCAGGACGGCCATCGTGTTCTGGTCCCGCCGCCCGCCGAAGAGCTGGGAGTAGAAGGCGAACCGCACGATCAGCCCCGCGATCACGCCGAGGAACGACGCCACCGTGATCACCGCGACGTCCTTGTGCGCCACGTGCGACAGCTCGTGCGCGAGCACGCCCTCCAGCTCGGCCGGCTCCAGCCGCCGCAGCAGCCCGGTGGTCACACAGACCACCGCGTTGTCCGGATTGCGGCCGGTGGCGAAGGCATTCGGCATCTCCATCTCCGACACCGCGACCACCGGCTTCGGCATGTCGGCCATCGCCGCCAGCCGGTCCACCACCCCGTGCAGCTCGGGATACTCGTCCCGCTCCACGACCCGGCCGCGCATGGCGAACAGCGCGATCCGGTCGGAGAACCAGTACTGCGCCCCGAACACCAGCGCCACGATCACCACGACCAGCACCCAGGACTTCAGCAGCGCGATCAGCGCGGCCACGAAGCCCACGTACAACAAGCCGAGCAGGAACAGCGTGATCCCCATACGCACGGTCAACCGCCGGTCACTCCGGAAGCGGCTCTGCATCTGCATCACCTCGCAGTCGCGCACTCGTCCCGCTGTCCAGTGTGCACCCGGCGCCCCGGACTCCGGTTTAGTGGGGCGCCCGGAAGTCGAGGTAGCCCAGCAGCACGATCACCGCGGCCACGCAGCCGAGCACCACGGCCGTGGACACCCACGACGACCGGCGCCGGGAGCCCACGTGGTCGGGGTCGGCCCGGAAGGGGACCGGCCCGGGAGGGTTCTCCTTCCAGCGCGCGGCGAGCATCCGGGCACGCGCCGAGGGCTCCTTGTGTTCGGCACCGTCCGCCCACCTCAGGTCGTACTCGCGCTCCTCGTCGTCCCGTTCCGGCATCTCCGGCACTCTCCCCGTCCCCCTGACTCGAACAACCGTCTTAGTGGACATGATCCCGCCACGTCCGCGCCCTGTGAAGTGTTTTCGGCCACGCACGACGACGCCCCCGCCCTCCGGGAGGAGGAACGGGGGCGCCGGACGGGTGGGGCGGGACCGTCGGTCACGCGTCTCGATCACACGTCGAAGTACATCTCGAACTCGTGCGGGTGCGGACGCAGCTGCAGCGGCGCGATCTCGTTGGCGCGCTTGAAGTCGATCCACGTCTCGATCAGGTCCGGCGTGAAGACGTCGCCCTGCAGCAGGAACTCGTGGTCTGCCTCCAGACGGTCGAGGACCGCGCCGAGGGAGGTCGGGACCTGCGCCACGTTGGCGTGCTCCTCGGGAGCCAGCTCGTAGAGGTCCTTGTCGATCGGCTCGGCCGGCTCGATCTTGTTCTTGATGCCGTCCAGACCCGCGAGCAGCAGCGCCGAGAAGGCCAGGTACGGGTTGCCGGAGGCGTCCGGGGCGCGGAACTCGACGCGCTTGGCCTTCGGGTTCGAGCCCGTGATCGGGATGCGCATCGCGGCGGAGCGGTTGCGCTGCGAGTACACCAGGTTCACCGGCGCCTCGAAGCCCGGCACCAGGCGGTGGTAGGAGTTCACCGTCGGGTTGGTGAAGGCCAGCAGCGACGGGGCGTGCTTGAGGATGCCGCCGATGTAGTAGCGGGCGGTGTCCGACAGGCCCGCGTAGCCCTGCTCGTCGTAGAAGAGCGGCTCGCCGCCCGTCCACAGCGACTGGTGGACGTGCATGCCCGAGCCGTTGTCACCGAAGATCGGCTTCGGCATGAAGGTCGCCGTCTTGCCGTTCCGCCAGGCCACGTTCTTGACGATGTACTTGAAGAGCATCAGGTCGTCGGCGGCGGCGAGCAGCGTGTTGAACTTGTAGTTGATCTCGGCCTGGCCGGCGGTGCCCACCTCGTGGTGCAGACGCTCCAGCTGGAGGCCGGACCGCTGCAGCTCCAGCGACATCTCGGCGCGCAGGTCGGCGAAGTGGTCGACCGGCGGGACCGGGAAGTAGCCGCCCTTGTAGCGGACCTTGTAACCGCGGTTGTCCTCCAGGGCACCGGTGTTCCAGGCGCCGGCCTCGGAGTCGATGTGGTAGAAGGACTCGTTTTCCCGGGTGGCGAAGCGGACGGAGTCGAAGACGTAGAACTCGGCCTCGGGACCGAAGTACGCCGTGTCGGCGATGCCCGTGGAGGCCAGGTACGCCTCGGCCTTCTTCGCCACGTTCCGCGGGTCGCGGGAGTACTGCTCGCCCGTGATCGGGTCGTGGATGAAGAAGTTGATGTTGAGGGTCTTGTCCCGGCGGAACGGGTCGACGCGCGCGGTGGACAGGTCGGGGCGCAGGGACATGTCCGACTCGTGGATGGCCTGGAAGCCGCGGATCGAGGATCCGTCGAAGGCCTGCTCGTCGTCGGGGTCGAACGCCTCGGCGGGCAACGTGAAGTGCTGCATGACGCCAGGCAGGTCGCAGAAGCGGACATCGACGAACTTGACGTCCTCGTCCGCGATGAACTTCTTGACGTCGTCGGCGTTCTGGAACATCCAGCTCCTCCTACTCCCGACCGTCCCGCCGGGGTGGTAGATCGTTCGTGCGGCCAGTGCGGGTGGCACACGGTTCCTCGACCCTAGGGACGGGTGATTTCTCGGGCGTGACCCATTTGTTTCGCAGAAGTTAACCGGCTTCCTCCCCAGCCTAGGCCGGATCAAGGCCCCCCACACCCCACCGTCCCCGGTCCGTATACGGGCGCAGTACCGTGGTCGGGTGGACAACAGGCAAGCAATCGGCTCGTGGCTCTCCGGCCCCCGCGCGGCCGTCGAAGAGGCCGGCGCCGATCTCGGATACCGCGGCGAACAGCTCGGTCTGCCCGAGGAGGGACCGGGCTCGATCGCCCGTCCGGGCAGGCGGCTCGGCGCGCTGGCCGTCGACTGGGCCCTGTGCTCCCTGATCGCATACGGCCTGATCACGGGCAGCTACGGGCAGACGGCGAGCAACTGGGCGCTGCTGATCTTCTTCGTGCTGAGCGTGCTGACCGTCGGCACGATCGGCTCCACCCCGGGCAAGCGCCTCTTCGGCCTGCGGGTCGTGGACGTGGTCGCGGGGCACCCCAGCCCGCTGCGCGCCCTGCTGCGCTCGGTCCTGCTGTGCCTCGCCCTCCCTGCGCTGATCTGGGACCGCGACGGCCGGGGCCTGCACGACCGGCTGGCCCGCACGGTGGAAGTCCGCATCTGACGCACACGCACGACTGGGCCGGTACGGCGACCGGTACGGCGATGGGGGCGGCCCGAGTGGATCGGGCCGCCCCCATCGCCGTACCGGCGTCTCGGAGTCCTGCGGGTCAGCGCTGCCTGGGGTTGCCGCCGCGGGGCATCCGCATGCCCTTCGGCATCGGGCCCTTGGGCAGCGGCATGTTGCTCATCAGGTCGCCCAGGGCGCGCAGCCGGTCGTTGGTCACGGTGACCTGGGGGCCGCTCAGGACGCGGGGGAGCTTGAGCATGGTCGTGCGCAGCTTCTTCAGCTCGACCTGGCCCTCGCCGGTGCCCACCATCAGGTCGTGCACCGGGACGTCGGCGACGATGCGGTTCATCTTCTTCTTCTCGGCCGCGAGCAGGGACTTCACCCGGTTCGGGTTGCCCTCCGCGACCAGCACGATGCCGGCCTTGCCGACCGCGCGGTGCACCACGTCCTGGTTGCGGTTCATCGCCACCGCGGGGGTCGTCGTCCAGCCCCGGCCGATGTTGTCCAGTACGGCCGCCGCGGCGCCCGGCTGTCCCTCCATCTGGCCGAAGGCCGCCCGCTCGGCCCGGCGCCCGAAGACGATCGCCGTCGCGAGGAAGGCGAGCAGCACGCCCAGGATGCCGAGATAGATGGGGTGACCGATCAAGAAACCGATCCCGAGGAGGACACCGAAGACGACGATGCCGACACCCGCGAGCACAAGACCGATCTTTTTGTCGGCCTTGCGGGTCATCTTGTAGGTCAGAGCGATCTGCTTCAGTCGCCCGGGGTTCGCAGCGTCCGCTGCGGGTTCCTTCCTCGCCATGGCACGAAGTCTACGTGCCCCCGAAAGCGCCGACGACGGCAGTGCCCGGCGGGCGGGCGGGCAGGCGGGAGGACGCGGGAGGGCGGCGGCCGGGTCAGGGGCGGCCGGCGACGGACTGCCGCAGTGCGCGCTCCGTCTCGATGCGGTCCTTGGCGCGGCGGCGGTCCTCGAGGACGGAGTTCCACGCGTTGCGCCGGGCGGTGCGCTGGCCGCCGCTCATCAGCAGCGACTCGACGGCCCGCAGTGCGGTGGTGAACGACGGGATGGCGGTGGCACGGACGGCGGTGGCGCGAACGGGCGCGGCCTGCATCGTGGAGGTCCCCCCTCGGTACGGCTCCGGGTACGGAGACGGGTGTACGCGGTGGTGTACGTGCTGTGATTCCAGGGTCACTGATTGGTGTTACCAGGACGTGACCCGCCGGTCAAACGCACATGAAGCCGCGTTGCCGGGCCCTGGAACAGGTGCGCGGCCCCGACCGGTGCCCTCATCAGCGAGGACGGTCGGGGCCGCGGCATCTCGGCCATTACTGGCCAGTAGTGGCTTGTGCGGGAATTCACACGGTGGCGGACCGGCGCTGCTCCATGGCCATGCCGTAGAGCCGCCCCGCCCGGTACGAGGAGCGGACCAGCGGGCCGGACATCACGCCGGAGAAGCCGATCTGCTCGGCCTCCTCCTTCAGCTCCACGAACTCCTGCGGCTTGACCCAGCGCTCCACGGGGTGGTGGCGCACGGACGGGCGCAGGTACTGCGTGATCGTGATCAGCTCGCAGCCGGCCTCGTGCAGCTCCTTCAGCGCCTCGCTGATCTCCTCACGGGTCTCGCCCATGCCGAGGATCAGGTTCGACTTGGTGATCAGGCCGTAGTCGCGGGCGTCCGTGATGACCTTCAGGGAGCGGTCGTAGCGGAAGCCGGGGCGGATGCGCTTGAAGATCCGCGGGACGGTCTCGACGTTGTGCGCGAAGACCTCGGGGCGGGAGTCGAAGACCTCCCGCAGCAGCTCCGGCACCGCGTTGAAGTCGGGGGCCAGCAGCTCGACCTTGGTGCGGCCGGCCTCGCGCTGCGCGGTCTGCTGGTGGATCTGGCGCACCGTCTCCGCGTACAGCCAGGCGCCGCCGTCGGGCAGGTCGTCGCGGGCGACGCCGGTGATGGTGGCGTAGTTCAGGTCCATCGTGACCACGGACTCGCCGACGCGGCGCGGCTCGTCGCGGTCGAGTGCCTCGGGCTTGCCCGTGTCGATCTGGCAGAAGTCGCAGCGCCGGGTGCACTGGTCGCCGCCGATGAGGAAGGTGGCCTCGCGGTCCTCCCAGCACTCGTAGATGTTGGGACAGCCGGCTTCCTGGCAGACCGTGTGCAGGCCCTCGCCCTTCACGAGGTTCTGCATCTTGGTGTACTCGGGGCCCATTTTCGCCCGGGTCTTGATCCACTCGGGCTTGCGCTCGATGGGGGTCTGGCTGTTGCGGACCTCCAGGCGCAGCATCTTGCGTCCGTCGGGTGCGACTGCGGACACGACCGGCTCCCTAGCGTTTGATTCTTCGGCGTTCTTCAGGGTACGCCCGTTGATTTGTTGGTCGGCGTCGGTGCTGGCCTTGCTGGGGGCTGCCGCCCCCAGGCCCCCGCTTCCGCCTGAACGGCCTCGTTCTCAAACGCCGGACGGGCTTGTTTTATGCCGCCGGCGTCTTCTCGATGATCCGGGGCTTCAGCTCCGCGTTCTCCAGGATGTCCCGCAGGTGGCGTTCGGCCACCGGGAGGACCTCCTCGATGGTCACGTCGCGGCCGAGTTCGTTCGCCAGGGAGGCGACGCCCGCGTCGCGGATGCCGCAGGGGATGATCTTGTCGAACCACTTGTTGTCCGGGTTCACGTTCAGGGCGAAGCCGTGCATCGTGACGCCCTTGGCGACCCGGATGCCGATGGCGGCGATCTTGCGGTCCTCGCGGCGCTGGCCCGCGTTGGAGGGGGCGTACTCGGGGCCGTTGAGGCGGGGGTCGAACTCGTCGTCGGTCAGGCGGGGGTCGAAGTCCAGGGAGAGTCCGCCGAGCGCCGGGCGCCGCTCGACCGGGTCGCCGAGGACCCAGACGCCGCTGCGGCCCTCGACCCGGGTGGTCTCCAGGCCGAATTCCGCGCAGGTGCGGATCAGGGCCTCCTCCAGGCGCCGGACGTGGGCCACCACGTCCACCGGGCGCGGGAGCTTCTGGATGGGGTAGCCCACCAGCTGGCCGGGGCCGTGCCAGGTGATCTTGCCGCCGCGGTCCACGTCGATCACCGGTGTGCCGTCCAGCGGACGCTCGCTCTCCTCGGTACGCCGGCCGGCGGTGTAGACCGGCGGGTGTTCGAGGAGCAGCACGGTGTCGGGGGCCTCGTCGGCGAACCGCGCGGCGTGCACCCGGCGCTGTTCGTCCCACGCCTCCTGGTACTCGACGCGTTCGGCACCGAAGCCCATTCGGACGAAGCGCAGCTCACTCACGGCACGTGCCTCCCTGCAGGGTCGTAAGGCACGAAGCGTGCCCACGCCACTGTACGACCGCCCGCGCGTCGTCAGCCGGGCGGGCAATTCTCACACGATCGGATGAATGCCGGGCGAATTGTGCGATCGGGTGCTTACTCTCCGCTACATTCACGCCGTTCACGAGGCCATAAGGGCTGCTCACAGGCGCTCCGGGCACTTCGAACACCCGGAAGGCAGGAGACCGCACCGCACCATGACGGAACGACCCGCGCAGCGCAGCCCCAACCGCCAGCTCGCCGCGCTCATCGCCGAAGCGGGGTTCTCGAACGCGGGTCTCGCGCGTCGCGTCGACCAGCTCGGACTCGAACACGGCCTGGACCTGAGATATGACAAGACGTCCGTCACCCGGTGGCTGCGCGGCCAGCAGCCCCGCGGCACCACCCCGGCCCTGATCGCCGAGGTCTTCACCCGGCGTCTGGGCCGCCGCCTGACCGCCCAGGACCTCGGCCTGGACGCCTGCGCGCCCGTCTACGCGGGCCTCGAGTTCGCCGGGAGCCCGGAAGAGGCGGTCGACATCGTCGGCGGGCTGTGGCGCAAGGACTCCGGCAGCCACGCCGAGCTGCGGAAGATCGCCTTCACCCCGGCCGGGCTCGTCGTGCCCAGCCGCGACTGGCTGATCGGCCGCGCCGACGAGAAGGTGGCCCGTGTCGAGGTGCCCGTCCGCATCCCCGCCCAGGGCCGGCCCGCGACCCCCAGGATCGCCGTCCCGCTCGATCCGTCCCGGCGCCGGGCCCCGGCCGACCGGGGACCGGGCCAGAAGGTCAGCGGCGGTGACCTCGCCGCGCTGCGCTCGGTGGGCGAGCTGTTCCGCAGCCTCGACGACCGGTACGGCGGCGGACACGCCCGCCAGGCCCTCGTGCGCTACCTGGAGCACGAGCTGGAGCCGATGCTGCGCGGTACCTACGGCGAGCAGACCGGCCGGCGCCTCTTCGCCGCCGCCGCCGATCTCACCCGGCTCGCCGGCTGGACGTCGTACGACATCGCCGCGCACGGGCTCGCCCAGCGCTACTTCGTGCAGGCGCTGCGGCTGTCGCAGGCGGCGGCGGACCGGGCGTACGGCTCGTACGTGCTGGTCACCATGAGCCGGCAGGCCGTCTACCTCGGCCACGGGCGGGAGGCCGTGCAGCTCGCGCGGGTGGCGCAGCAGGGCGTGGGGACCTCCGCGCCGCCGGTCGTGCAGACGCTGCTGCACGCCGCCGAGGCGCGGGCGCACGCCGTCCTCGGCGAGGTGCGGGCCTGCACCGCGGCCCTGGTGCGGGCCGAGCGGTCGCTGGAGGCCGCCCGGCCCGGCGACGAGGTGCCGCACTGGGCGCGCTTCTTCGACGAGGCGCAGCTCGCCGACGAGTTGGGGCACTGCCACCGCGACCTGCAGCAGTTCCGCGCCGCCGCCCAGCACGCGGAACGCTCGCTGCAACTGCGCGCCCCCGTCTACGCCCGCAGCCGGCTGTTCTGCCGGGTCGTCCTCGCCACCGCCCGGCTCGGCCTCGGCGAACTCGACCAGGCCTGCCAACTGGCCGCGGAGGCGGCTGGGCAGGCGGCCGAGATGCGTTCGGTGCGCGCCGCGGAGTACGTCCGCGACTTCGAGCGCCGCCTGGAGCCGTACCGGGACGCGGCCCCGGTCCGGGGGTACCGGGACAAGGTGGCCGCCCTCGGGTAGGCGAGGGCGCGGGCGTCCCGGCGGTGACAGAACTGGGCGCCGGCCTGTCGCCGCCGGCCCCGGCACCCGGCCCGCCCGCCCGGGGCGGCGGCGACCTTCCGGGCGTGTCCGAACCTGGCCGGCCGAGGGGTTCGGACTGCCCGGTCGTGGTGCTCGGGTCCACCCGGAGGGAAGGGGTCCCGGCTCCGGGCGGCACGGTGCTAAGCCGCCCGCGCCGCCCCCACCGCCTCCGCCGTGTGCATCGGCCGGCCCGCCCCCAGGTCGGCCAGGACCGCCGCCGAGGCCCGGTGGCCCGAGTGCAGCGCGCCCTGGACGGTGCTGGTGTCGCGGTGGTCGCCGCACACGTACAGGCCCGCCAGCAGCCGTACCGGCCTGCGCGGGTCGTGCGGCGGGCGCATCGCGGGCACCGCCTCCGGGGTGTGGTGCACGGCGAGGGTCTCCCAGCGGGTGGTCGGGGTGCCGTAGAGGCGGGACAGGTGGATGCGTACGGCGGTGTCGAGGTCGGGCGGGGGCGGGCCGAGCACCGTCGACGAGACCAGGGTGCGTCCGGCCGGCGCGCGGGACGGGTCCACGCGGCTGATCTGCGCCGTGTGGGCGACCGGACCGCCGCGGTCGGCGTCGAGCAGCAGGGACGCGCCGGTCGCCGGCGGCTCGTCGGTGGTGTGGTGGACCACCGTCACCGGGTGGAAGTCCGGCACCCTGAGGCCCGGCAGCAGCTCGGCCGCCGCGCGGGCGTCGGTCGCCACGAGCACGGCCCGGCACCGGATGACGCCGTGCTCCGCGGTGGCCACGGCGTTGGTCGCCACCGAGGTGACGCGGACCCCGGTGTGCACGGTGCCCGGCGGCAGCGACCGCGCCATGTGCTCCGGCAGGGCCTCCGCGCCGCCCTCCGGCAGCGCGAGGCGCCCGGCGGCGAAGGCACGCAGCGCGAGGTCCGCGCACCGGCTGGAGGTCGCGAGTTCCGGGTCGTACAGCAGGGCGGCGAGCAGCGGACGCAGGAAGCCGTCGATCGTGCGGGCCGGCAGCCCGCGGGCCGCCAGCGCCCGGGCGGCGGGCAGCTCCGGCCGGGCCAGCAGCCGTTCGGCCGGGGTGTGCGCGAGCCGGGCCAGCGCGGCACCGAGCCGGGCCTGGTCGACGGCGGTGCCGAGCGGAGCGCCGGTCCGCGTGCGGGACGCAGTGGCCGGCCTGCCGGACGCGCCGGGCGCGCTCACCGTGCGCCGGGGTGCGGGCATCGAGCGGGGGGCGCTCGCCAGGGCGCGCACCGCGTGGAGTGCGCCCCGTGCGCTCCGTACGCCCGGTGGAGCGCCCGCGCGATGGTGACGGCCCTCGCTGTGCAGCAGGACCCCGGGGGCGAAGGGCAGCAGCGCGAGGCCGTCGAGCCCGGGGGTGCGGCGCAGTTCGGGATACGCCGTGGACAGCAGCTGTCCGATTCTGTCGAGCCGGAATCCGTCGACCTTCTCGGTGGCCATCCGGCCGCCCACCGTATGGGCGGCCTCCAGGACCGTGGTCGTCACTCCTGCGCTGGTCAGCCGTTCCGCCGCGGCGAGTCCGGCGACCCCGGCCCCCACGACGACGACGTCCGCCTGGTACGTGGGCTCAAGCACGTGCCCCTCCTCGAGGTTGCGCGGCCGCTGGAGACGTCATGCCCCCAACAGGCTTGAGGAATACCCGAGTTCGACACGAGGTTAGGGTCCGGAACGGTCATGGGGAGTCGCACGGAGGCGGTACACGGTCGCACGGCGGTCGCATACGGGTGCGATGCGGCCGTCAAACGGTCGGGACTCGGAGGTGATTCGGTCGAGGTGCGGTCATGGTGCGGGTGCGGGTGCGGGTGCGGGTGCGGGTGCGGGTGCGGGTGCGGTGTCGTCGCGGTGCGGGCGTCGGTTGGCCGCCAGGTGGTCGGCGCGCGGTCGGTCGGTGCTCGGCGGGCACCCGGTGGGCGAGTGACGCGGGAGACGGCTACAGCGCCGCCCGGATCGCCCCGTCGATCTCCGGGAACGCGAAGCGGAAGCCCGACTCCAGGAGGCGGGCCGGCAGGACCCGGGCGCTGCCGAGGACGTCGCCCGCCATCTCGCCGAGCGCCGCCCGCAGCACCGGCGCGGGCACCGCGAACGGCGTCGGGCGGTGCAGCACCCGGCCCATGGCCACCGTGACCTCACGGTTCGTCACCGGCTGCGGGGCGGTCAGGTTGAACGGCCCGGACAGGTCGTCGCGGTCCAGGAGGTGCCGGATCGCCGCCACCTCGTCGTGCAGCGCGACGAAGGACCAGTACTGCGACCCGTCGCCCAGCCGCCCGCCGAGTCCCGCCCGGAACAGCGGGAAGAGCCGCCCCCAGGCGCCGCCCCCGCGCGCGACGACCAGACCGGTCCGCGTGAACACCGTCCGCACGCCCGCCTCCCGGGCCGGGGCCGCCGCGGCCTCCCACTCCACGCACAGACCCGGCAGGAAGCCCTCCCCGGCGGGCGCGCCCTCGTCCACGGGCCGGTCGCCGGTCTCCCCGTAGTAGCCCACCGCGCTGCCGTTCACGAAGACGCGCGGCGGCCGCTCCATCGCGGCGACGGCCTCCGCGAGCGCCGTCGTGCCGTGCACCCGGCTGCTGCGGACACGGGTCTTGTACGCCTCGGTCCAGCGGCGGTCGCCCACCCCGGCCCCGGCCAGGTTGACCACGGCGTCGCAGCCGTCGAGCCCGGCCGCGTCCACCCGCCCGTTCTCGGGGTCCCAGCGGACCTCGTCCGCGCCCCCGGGCGCGTGCCGCACCAGGCGCACCACCTCGTGCCCGTCCGCGGTCAGGGACCGCGCCAGCGCGCTGCCGATGAGACCGGACGCGCCGGCCACCGCGATGCGGGAACGTCCCCTGCCCAAGCGTCCGTCGTTCATGGGCCCATCCTGCCGGGTGGCCGGCGGAAAACCACGGAACGCTCCCGGTCACCGCGTCGTACAGTGACCGTCATGCCAGCTCCGCACATACGCAACGCCAGGCCCGAGGACGAGGAACCGCTGCGCCGGATCGACCTCGGGACCTGGTCCTACCTGCACGCCGTCTCGCCCCCGCCGGGACCGGACGACCCCTTCTTCCGCGACACCTGCGGACCCGACGCCCACCTGGTCGCCGAACTCGACGGCGCCGTCGTCGGTTACGTCCGGCTCGGCTTCCCCACCCCGCTGGCCTCCAACACCCACGTCCGCCAGATCCGCGGCCTCGCCGTCGCCGGCGCGGCCCGCGGCCACGGCGTGGGGCGGGCCCTGGTCCGGGCCGCCGTCGAGGAGGCCCGGCAGGGCGGCTTCCGCCGGATCACCCTGCGCGTCCTCGGCCACAACACGGCCGCCCGGAAGCTCTACGAGTCCGAGGGCTTCGTCGTCGAGGGCGTGCAGCCCGAGGAGTTCCACCTCGACGGCCAGTACGTCGACGACGTGCTGATGGGACAGATGCTGACCGGCCCGGCCGAGGCCGCGCTCACGACGTGACGGGCTCGCCCGTGTCCACCGCCCGCGTGGCGTCCGCGGCGCTGCGTGCCTCCGGGGCCACCTCGGCGGCCGTCAGCACGTAGCCGGTCTCGGCGTCGGAGGTGGAACGGGCGAACACCACGCCGTACACCCGGCCGTCGGTGGTCAGCAGCGGTCCGCCCGAGTTGCCGGGGCGGACCGTGGAACGGACCGAGTAGATCTCCCGGGTGACGTTCTCGTCGTTGTAGATGTTCTGGCCGGTGGCGCGGATCCGGTTCGCGACCGTCGCCGCCCGCAGGTCCAGGGCACCGTCCTGGGGATAGCCCGCGACCACCGCCGCGTCGCCGCGCGAGGCGTCCTCGTCGAACCGCAGCACCGGGGCCCTCAGATCGGGGACGTACAGCACGGCCACGTCCTTGTCCGGGTCGAACAGCACCACCCGCGCCTCGTACGCGGGGCCCACGCCGCCGACCCGGACACTCGGGTCGTCGATGCCGGCCACCACGTGGGCGTTGGTCAGCACGTGCTCGGGCGCGTACACGAAGCCGCTGCCCTCCCGGCCCTGGGCGCCGGCGACGCCCTCCACCTTCACCGTGCTCAGCTTGGCCGCCCGGGTCGCCGCGGGGGTGACGCTGTCGCCCGAGGGCTCGGCGACCTCGGCGGCCGACTCGCTCTCGAACGGGTTGAAGACCTGCGGGAACCCGGCGTCGGCCAGCGCGGACGTCGCCCGGGAGAACCACGCCGGGGTGGTGTCCGGCATCACCCGCTGCACCGCGCCCAGCACGGTCGAGTCCCGGATCGCCGAGGTGAGCAGCGGGGACGAGGTGGCCGCGAGCACGCTCGCCGCCACCCACGCCACGATCAGCGCCGCCGCCGAGTTCGCCACGGCGCCGCCGACCCCGTCGGCCACCCGGAGCGGACCGGCGTCCAGTTCCCGGCGCAGGCGCAGCGCGAGACGCCCCGCCAGCTCGTGGCCCACCATCGCCGGGAGCAGCACCGTGACCACCGCGACCACCGTCGCCCCGGTCGAGCCCCGCGCGACCAGGTCCATCACCCACGGCAGCACCCACACGCCGAGCACCGCGCCGCCCACGAAGCCGGCCAGCGACACACAGCCCGCCACCAGCCCGCGCCGGTAACCGGACGCCGCGTAGGCCAGCACCACCAGCGCCAGCACGATGTCGAGCAGGTCCACGCGAACCGCCTTTCTGCCGGACCCCCGGGACCTCCGGTACGTGCCGTACCGGGCCGATGATCAGCCTGAGGCGCACGGTCGCCCGAAGAACGGTCATCCGTGCGAGCGAACGTGTGCGGTCAACCGTGAAACGCCTTGCACCGGGACGATGGTTCCACCGGGTGGCACACCACACGTCGCGGACGGAGCGGATCCGCCGGACAGTAGGACCATGCCAGTCTTCCGAGGACCGCGCCGGGCCCGGGAGCGCCGTGCCTCCCGCATACCCGGCGCCGCCCGTATGCCCGCCGCGGCCCGGGCGCTGCTCGGCGCCCTGCCCGGGCTGGCCGCCGTCGCCGCGCTCTTCCTGTGCGCGAACGGCGTGGAACGGGCGGCCGACGCACAGGCCGCGGCTCCGGCCGCCGCCACCGACCGGTACGCCGCGCCGCGGCCCGACATCGTGCCCCGGTCGGTCTGGCTGGGCGACACCGCCCGCGCCCAGCCCGCCCCCCGCTACGACGACAAGGTCGTCGCCGTCTTCGTCCACCACACGGAC
Source organism: Streptomyces sp. NPDC093065 (assembly GCF_044754585.1). Taxonomy (NCBI): domain Bacteria; kingdom Bacillati; phylum Actinomycetota; class Actinomycetes; order Kitasatosporales; family Streptomycetaceae; genus Streptomyces; species Streptomyces sp. NPDC093065. The sequence continues at coordinate 300,710 of NZ_JBIVPJ010000009.1, forward strand.
ACGCCCAACGGCTACGACTGCGCCGACGTACCGGCCATCCTGCGCGGCGTGTACCAGGGCCAGACCGGCGCCCGGGACTGGGACGACATCGGCTACAACTTCGTCGTCGACCGCTGCGGCACCGTCTACGAAGGCCGCGCCGGGGGCATCGACCGTCCCGTCACCGGCGCCCACACCCAGGGCTTCAACCACCGCACCACCGGGATCGCCGCCCTCGGCACCTACACCGCCGGAGTGCCCGTCCCCGGCGAACTGACCGACGCGATCGCCGCCGTGGCCGCCTGGAAACTCGGCGAGAGCGGCACCGACCCGCGCGGGAAGGCCGTCCTGGTCTCCAGCAACGGCCTCAGCCGGTTCGCCGCGGGCGCCACCGCCACCCTGCCCGCCGTCGCGGGCCACGACGACGGCTACGCGACCAGCTGCCCCGGCGCGGCCCTCACCGCCCGCCTCGGCGACATCAGGGACACGGCGGCCCGCCTCCAGGGCCGCGCCTGACCGTCCGGGGCGTCTCAGCCGGGCCCGAACCTCGCCCACAGGCGGGGCAGGCGCTCGGCGAGGGCCCGGTCGTTCTCCAGGTCGATCGGCGTACCCAGCGGCTCGGCGGGCGCGGGCGCGATGCCCAGGTCGGGAGCGACGGTGCCGGTGAGCTGTTCGTAGGCCTCGTCGGCCGCGTAGCCCAGCTCCTCGCCGTCGCCGTCCAGCTCCTCGTCGAAGCCGTCCAGCAGCTCGGCGAGCGCGTCGGGATCGTGCACCGCGCCCTCGTACACCTCACGGCCCTGGCCGATCAGCCAGCAGCGGAAGAAGTCGAAGGCGTCGTCACTGGCCCCGCCGAGGAGCACCCACGCGGCGGCCCACAGGTCCCAGGCGCAGGCGCGGTTGTAGCGGGCCTCGAAGTGGCGGGCGAAGTCGAGCACCAGGTCCGGGTCCATGCCGAGCAGCCGCTCCACGAGCAGGTCGGCCTGGTCCTCGGGATCGCCGTCGGCGCGCTGCCGGGCGGCGTCGATCAGCTCCCAGAACTCCGTCTCGTCCATCACGGCTCCAGCATCGACCCTGAACGAGAACGCCGCACGCGGAGTACGACGGATCGTTATGCGGCACCCGCCACCGCCTCTGCGGGCAGCCGCCACCGCCGCTGCGGGCAGTCGTGCCGCTGGGGCGGCACGGGTGGGCGCAGCGGCACCCCGCAACGCCGGGCCGCGCACCAAACCCCGCGCCCGCACCCACGCCAGCCAGCAAGGCACCCACGGCGGCCCAGCAAGGCACCCGCGGGCTCACCCCCCGTACAACCCCGCCAACCGCCCCGCATCCCGCGCGAAGCGCCCCCGCAGCGCCGCCGGCGCCAACACCTCCACCTCCGGCCCGAGCCCGCGCAGCTGCTCGTGCGCGACCTCCTCCGACTCCACCGGCAGCGTCACCGTCACCCAGCCGTCCGCGTCCGGCGCCCCCGCGGCCGACAGCGCCTCCCGCGCGGACAGCGCGTCCACGGCGTGCGGCAACGCGCGCACCCCCCGCTCCGACAGCCGCACCACGACCTCGGCCCGCAGGATCGACCGCGCGAACTGCTCCGCCCGCTCCGCCCAGAACGCGGGCAGGTCGAAGTCCTCGTCCCGCTCGAAGCGCTCCTCGCCCGCCTCCACCGCGGTGAACCGGTCGATGCGGTACACCCGGAAGGACCCGTCGCCCCCCGCCCCGGCGACCCGCGCGCACAGGTACCAGACCCCGGCCTTCAGCACGAGCCCGTACGGCTCCAGCTCCCGTACGGCCTCCTCCTCCCCGCGCCGGTAGCGCGCGGCGACGCCCCGGTCGTCCCAGACCGCGTCCGCCACCGCGGGCAGCAGCTCCGGCGTCTCCGGCTCGCGGAACCAGTTCGGCGCGTCCAGGTGGAACCGCTGGGCCGCCGTGCGGGAGGCGTCCCGCAGGGAGGGGAGCAGGGCCGCCGACACCTTCAGGCGGGCCACCGAGGCCGCGTCCTCCAGGCCCATCTCGCGCAGCGCCCCGGGGACCCCGGACAGGAACAGTGCCTCCGCCTCGCCCCGGGCCAGCCCGGTCAGCCGGGTGCGGTAGCCGCCGACGAGGCGGTAGCCACCGGTCCGTCCCCGCTCCGCGTACACCGGCACGCCCGCCTCCGACAGCGCCTGCGCGTCCCGCGTCACGGTGCGCTCCGACACCTCCAGCTCCCGGGCCAGCTCGGCCGCGGTCATGGCCGGACGGGCCTGGAGGAGCAGCACCATCTTGATCAGGCGGGCAGCGCGCATCCCCACATGATGCAGGAGAACGCGGAAGGCCCCCGCCGCAGCGGGAGCCTTCCGTGGAACCTCGGGCCTCTACAGGCCGTAGCGCTCGCGCGCCTCCTTCACGGCCGTCGCCTTGACCTCGCCACGCTTGGCGAGCTGGGCCAGGGCCGCGACCACGATGGACTCGGCGTCCACCCCGAAGTGGCGGCGGGCGGCGTCACGGGTGTCCGACAGGCCGAAGCCGTCGGCGCCCAGCGAGGACCAGTCCTGCTCGACCCACTGCGCGATCTGGTCCGGGACCTGGCGCATGTAGTCGGAGACCGCGAGGACCGGGCCCTCGGCGCCCTGGAGCGCCCGGCGGACGTACGGCACCCGCTCCTCGCCGCGCAGCAGCGCCTCGTCGGCGTCCATGGCGTCCCGGCGCAGCTCCGTCCAGGAGGTCGCGGACCACACGTCGGCGGCCACGCCCCACTCCTCGGCGAGCAGCCGCTGCGCCTTGAGCGTCCAGTGGATCGCCGTGCCGGAGCCGAGGAGCTGGATGCGCGGGGCGTTGGCGGCCGGGGCCAGGCCCGCCGTCTCCGCCGTGTTGAAGCGGTACAGGCCCTTGACGATGCCCTCGTCGACGCCGGACGGCTTGGCCGGCTGCGGCATCGGCTCGTTGTAGACCGTCAGGTAGTAGAAGACGTTCGGGTCCTCGCCCGGGGCCGCCTCGCCGTACATGCGGCGCAGACCGTCCTTGACGATCGTCGCGATCTCGTACGCGAACGCCGGGTCGTACGACAGCGCGGCCGGGTTGGTCGCCGCGATGGCCGGGGAGTGGCCGTCCGCGTGCTGGAGGCCCTCGCCGGTGAGGGTGGTGCGGCCGGCGGTGGCGCCGACCAGGAAGCCGCGGCCGAGCTGGTCGCCGAGCTGCCACATCTGGTCGGCCGTGCGCTGCCAGCCGAACATCGAGTAGAAGATGTAGAACGGGATCATCGCCTCGCCGTGCGTCGCGTACGACGTCGAAGCGGCGATGAAGTCGGCCATCGAACCGGCCTCGGTGATCCCCTCGTTGAGGATCTGGCCGTTCTTGGCCTCCTTGTAGTACATCAGCTGGTCGCGGTCGACCGGCTCGTACGTCTGGCCCTTGGGGGAGTAGATCCCCAGCGACGGGAAGAGGCTCTCCATGCCGAAGGTGCGCGCCTCGTCGGGGACGATCGGCACCCAGCGCTTGCCGGTCTCCTTGTCGCGGACCAGGTCCTTGACCAGGCGGACGAAGGCCATGGTGGTGGCCACGTTCTGCGTGCCGGAGCCCTTGTCGAAGGCGGCGAACGCCTTGTCGGCGGGCGCGGGCAGCGGCGCGACCGGGTGCACGCGGCGGGCCGGGGCCGGACCGCCGAGGGCGGCGCGGCGCTCCTGGAGGTAGCGGACCTCGGGGGAGTCGGCGCCCGGGTGGGCGTAGGGGACCACGCCGTCGACGAAGGCGCTGTCCGCGATCGGCAGGCCGAGCAGGTCGCGCATGTCCTTGAACTCGTCCACCGAGAGCTTCTTCATCTGGTGGTTGGCGTTCTTCGACGCGAAGCCGGTGCCGAGGGTGTGGCCCTTGACCGTCTGGGCCAGGATCACGGTCGGCGCGCCCTTGTGGGCGAGCGCGGCCTTGTACGCGGCGTAGACCTTGCGGGACTCGTGACCGCCGCGCGAGAAGTGGAAGCAGTCGAGGATCTTGTCGTCGGACAGCAGCTTCGCCATCTCGGCGAGCTGCGGGTCCTTGTTGAAGAAGTCCTCGCGGATGTAGGCGGCGTCGCGCGTCTGGTACGTCTGCACCTGCGCGTCCGGTACCTCGCGCAGCCGGCGTACGAGCGCGCCGGTGGTGTCGAGCTGGAACAGCTCGTCCCAGGCGGTGCCCCACAGCGACTTGACGACGTTCCAGCCGGCGCCGCGGAACTGGGCCTCCAGCTCCTGCACGATCTTGAAGTTGGCGCGGACCGGACCGTCGAGACGCTGCAGGTTGCAGTTGATGACGAAGGTCAGGTTGTCCAGGCCCTCGCGGGAGGCGAGGGTGAGCGCGGTGGTGGACTCCGGCTCGTCCATCTCGCCGTCGCCGAGGAACGCCCACACGTGGGAGTTGGTCAGGTCCTTGATGCCGCGGCTGGTCAGGTAGCGGTTGAACCGCGCCTGGTAGATCGCGGAGATCGGGCCGAGGCCCATCGAGACGGTGGGGAACTCCCACAGCCAGGGCAGCCGGCGCGGGTGCGGGTAGGACGGCAGACCGTTGCCGCCGGCCTCGCGGCGGAAGTTGTCCAGCTGCTCCTCGGACAGGCGGCCGTCGAGGAAGGCGCGGGCGTAGATGCCGGGGGAGGCGTGGCCCTGGATGTAGAGCTGGTCGCCGGAGCCGTCACCCTCCTTGCCCTTGAAGAAGTGGTTGAAGCCGGTCTCGTAGAGCCAGGCGGCGGAGGCGAAGGTGGCGATGTGGCCGCCGACGCCGTACTTGCTGCCGCGCGTCACCATGGCCGCCGCGTTCCAGCGGTTCCAGGCGGTGATCCGCTGCTCCAGCGCCTCGTCGCCGTCCACGGCGGGCTCGGCGGAGGTGGGGATGGTGTTGACGTAGTCCGTCTCGAGGAGCTTCGGCAGCGCGAGGCCGGCGCCCTCGGCGCGCTCCAGCGTGCGGCGCATCAGGTACGCGGCACGGTGCGGCCCGGCCGCCTGGGTGACGGCGTCCAGGGAGGCCTGCCATTCGGCGGTCTCCTCCGGGTCGCGGTCCGGGAGCTGGTCGAGCTCGCTCGGCTGGATGGCTTTGGGGTCGGTCGTCATGTCGCCGCCTTCCTCAGTCGAAGGGGGTTCCCTCATCGGCAAGGGTTCGGGGGGTGCCCTAGGTCTTTGGCAGGACAGGGCTGGGCTCCGGTGGGAGTCCAAACGTGACTGTAACTCCCTGATCGATGATCGATCAAAGGGTTGAGAGGCAAAACCTCTTGATCACGAGAAAGTCGGCACGGGGTGCCTCCAGTGGTGGCACGGGGTGACGGTTCCGTCGGGGATTCGTGCAGGTGAGAGGGGGTGGGCGCGGATGAGCTCGGGGGGTTCGGTCGAGTGGCGTCTGCGGGTGGTGTGGGGCTGATCGCGCAGTTCCCCGCGCCCCTGTGAGGGGCGCGGGGAACTGCGCGAACGGGGTCTGGGGGCGGAGCCCCCAGGGTTGGGACGGGAAGGGGCGGCGGGGGCGAGGAAGAACTACGGGCGCGGCGCGCAGCCGAGGACGTGGGACTTGACGATCTCCGGGATGCGCGGGTCCCGGCGGCGGAAGGCCGCGACCAGTTCCTCGTGCTCCTCCGCGTACGACTGCTGCACCGTCCCCAGCCACCGTATCGACAGCGCCGTGAACACCTCGATCCCCAGCCCCTCCCACGTGTGCAGCAGCACCGAGTTGCCCGCCGCCCGCACCAGCTCCCGGTGGAAACCCACCGTGTGCCGCACCTGGCCCGTGCCGTCGGAGACCCGGTCCGCCTCGTACAGCGCGGCGACGTGCGGTTCCAGGGCCGAGCAGTCCTCGGCGAGCCGCGCCGCCGCCAGCTCCGCCGCGATCGCCTCCAGGCCGGCCCGGACGGGGTAGCTCTCCTCCAGGTCGGCGGCGGTCAGGTTCCGCACCCGTACGCCCTTGTTCGGCGCCGACTCGATCAGCCGCAGGGACTCCAGCTCGCGCAGCGCCTCCCGCACCGGCGTCTGGCTGACCTCCAGCTCGGTCGCGATCCGGCGCTCCACGATCCGCTCGCCCGGCTGCCAGCGTCCGCTGATGATCCCTTCCAGGATGTGCTCGCGGATCTGTTCGCGCAGCGAGTGGACGACGGGCGCGGTCATGGGAGCTCCTTCGGGAGGGTCCCCTCCGGACCCCTGGGGCGGCTGACGTTGAGCAACAATACGGCCGTCACGACGGGCGGGAAGGGCGCATGGGGGCGCTTTTACGCAGGTGAGACGAGACTTACACAGCGTGCCCCGGCCGGGGCACGGTGATGCACCGGCTCCGAACACGACGGTGCCCCCGCCCGGGAAGGTCCGGGCGGGGGCACCGTTCAGGCAGGTCGGCGGGGACTACAGGCCGAGCTCGACCTCGAACTCGCCCGCCTCCAGGATCGCCTTGACCGCCGTCAGGTAGCGGGCGGCGTCGGCGCCGTCCACCAGACGGTGGTCGTAGGACAGGGTCAGGTACGTCATGTCGCGGACGCCGATGACCGGGCCGTCCTCCGTCTCGATGACGGCCGGACGCTTGACCGTGGCACCGATGCCGAGGATGGCGACCTGGCCCGGCGGCACGATGATCGTGTCGAACAGCGCGCCGCGCGAACCGGTGTTGCTGATGGTGAAGGTCGCACCGGCCAGCTCGTCCGGGCTGATCTTGCTGGCCCGCACCTTGCCCGCCAGGTCGGCGGTCGCCTTGGCGATGCCGGCCAGGTTCAGGTCACCGGCGTTCTTGATGACCGGGGTCATCAGGCCCTTCTCGGAGTCCACCGCGATACCGATGTTCTCGGTGTCGAAGTAGGTGATGGTCCCCTCGGCCTCGTTGATCTTGGCGTTGACCGGCGCGTGCGCCTTCAGCGCCTGGGCCGCGGCCTTGACGAAGAACGGCATCGGCGAGAGCTTGACGCCCTCGCGCGCCGCGAACGCGTCCTTGGCGCGGGCGCGCAGCTTCATCAGACGGGTGACGTCGACCTCGACGACCGACGACAGCTGGGCCTGCTCGTGCAGCGCCTTGACCATGTTGTCGCCGATGACCTTGCGGATGCGCGGCATCTTGACGGTCTGGCCGCGCAGCGGGGAGGCCTCCAGGACGGGGGCCTTCTTCGCGGTGGACGCGGCGGGGGCGGCGGCAGCCGGAGCCGGGGCGGCCTTGGCGGCCTCGGCGGCGGCGACGACGTCCTGCTTGCGGATGCGGCCACCGACGCCGGTGCCCTTGACGGTGGACAGGTCGACGCCGTTCTCGGCGGCGAGCTTGCGCACCAGCGGGGTGACGTAGGCGCCGTCGTCCACCGGCTGGGCGGCGGCCGGGGCAGCCGGAGCGGCGGCCGGGGCCGGCGCGGGCGCCGGGGCGGCGGGCTGCGGGGCCGGGGCCGGCGGCGCCTGCGGGGCCGGGGCGGCCGGAGCCGGAGCGGCCTGCGCGGGAGCCGGGGCCGGAGCCGCCGGAGCCGGGGTGGGCTCGGGCTGGGCCGGAGCCGCGGGGGCGGCCGGGGCGGCCGCCGGTGCGGCACCCGCCGCACCGATGACGGCGAGCTTGGCGCCGACCTCGGCCGTCTCGTCCTCGCCGACCACGATCTCCAGCAGCGTGCCGGAGGCGGGCGCCGGGATCTCGGTGTCGACCTTGTCCGTCGACACCTCCAGCAGCGGCTCGTCCTCCTCGACGCTGTCACCGACCGACTTCAGCCAGCGGGTGACGGTGCCCTCGGTGACGGACTCGCCGAGCGCGGGCAGGACGACGTCCGTGCCCTCGGCGGAGCCACCGGCGGCGGCGTCGGCGGTGGGAGCGGGCGCCGGGGCGGCCTGCTCGGTGGAGGGGGCGGCCGGAGCGGGCTCGGGAGCCGGCTCGGCGACCTGCTCGGCCTGCGGGGCGGCCTCGGCGGCCGGGGCGCCGCTGCCGTCGTCGATCAGCGCCAGCTCGGCACCGACCTCGACGGTCTCGTCCTCGGCGACCTTGATCGAGGACAGCACGCCCGAGGCGGGGGCCGGGATCTCGGTGTCGACCTTGTCGGTCGAGACCTCGAGCAACGGCTCGTCGGCCTCGACGCGCTCACCCTCGGCCTTCAGCCAACGGGTGACGGTGCCCTCGGTGACGCTCTCGCCGAGCGCCGGAAGGGTTACGGAAACCGCCATGGTTTCGGTTGCTCCTTACGAAATTGCGGAAGTCTGTGTCGTCGCGCCCGAAGACCGAAGCGGTCAGTCGTGCATGTGGAGCGGCTTGCCGGCCAGCGCCAGGTGGGCCTCGCCGAGCGCCTCGTTCTGCGTCGGGTGGGCGTGGATGAGCTGGGCCACCTCGGCCGGCAGCGCCTCCCAGTTGTAGATCAGCTGCGCCTCGCCGACCTGCTCGCCCATGCGGTCGCCGACCATGTGGACGCCGACCACGGCCCCGTCCTTGACCTGGACGAGCTTGATCTCGCCCGCGGTCTTCAGGATGCGGCTCTTGCCGTTGCCGCCCAGCGGGAACTTGATCGAGACGACCTTGTCCGCGCCGTAGACCTCCTTGGCCCTGGCCTCCGTGAGGCCGACGGAGGCGACCTCCGGGTGGCAGTACGTCACCCGCGGCACGCCGTCGTAGTCGACCGGGACGGTCTTCAGGCCGGCGAGCCGCTCCGCCACCAGGATGCCCTCGGCGAAGCCGACGTGCGCGAGCTGGAGGGTGGGAACGAGGTCACCGACGGCGGAGATCGTCGGCACGTTGGTCCGCATGTACTCGTCCACGAGGACGAAGCCGCGGTCCATGGCGACGCCGTTCTCCTCGTAGCCCAGGCCCTGCGAGACCGGGCCGCGGCCGATGGCGACGAGCAGGACCTCGGCCTCGAACTCCTTGCCGTCGGCGAGGGTGACCTTGACGCCGTCCTGGGTGTACTCGGCCTTCTGGAAGAAGGTGCCCAGGTTGAACTTGATGCCCCGCTTGCGGAAGGCGCGCTCCAGGAGCTTGGAGCTGTTCTCGTCCTCGACCGGGACGAGGTGCTTGAGGCCCTCGATGACCGTGACCTCGGAACCGAAGGACTTCCAGGCGGAGGCGAACTCGACGCCGATGACGCCGCCGCCGAGCACGATCGCGGACTTCGGCACGCGGTCGAGCGTGAGGGCGTGGTCCGAGGAGATGATCCGGTTGCCGTCGATCTCCAGGCCCGGCAGCGTCTTCGGCACGGAGCCGGTCGCGAGCAGGACGTGGCGGCCCTGGACGCGCTGACCGTTGACATCGACGGAGGTGGGGGAGGAGAGCCGGCCCTCGCCCTCGATGTAGGTGATCTTGCGGGAGGCGACCAGACCCTGCAGGCCCTTGTACAGGCCGGCGATCACCTCGTCCTTGTACTTGTGCACGCCCGCCATGTCGACGCCCTCGAAGGACGTCTTGACGCCGAACTGCTCGCTCTCGCGGGACTGGTCGGCGACCTCGCCCGCGTGGAGCAGCGCCTTGGTGGGGATGCAGCCGTTGTGCAGGCAGGTGCCGCCAAGCTTGTTCTTCTCGATCAGGGCGACGTCCAGGCCCAGCTGCGCCCCGCGCAGTGCCGCGGCGTAACCACCGCTGCCACCGCCGAGGATCACTAGGTCGAAAACGGTGCTGGCGTCGTTCGCCACGTCACGTCCTCCATGCATGTGCGCCACGCCGGTCTCCAGTGACCGGTCGGCGGCTGGTGTCCGGCCGCTCATTGTTCTCGGCCCTTGGGTGGGCCCTGTCCTGCCGGGCTCCATCTTCGCACTTGTGAGAGGCGAACGAGACGTGGGGCCGGGGTGTGAGACGTCCCACGTTCAAGCTCGTCCCCCACACTATGACCGGCTCCCCACCCGAACTGTGACGGGCTCCCGCATCCAGGGACACCGGACTACGCCCCCGATCCGCGGCTCCGCCGCGTGGGCGCGACGGCCCGCGGTTCACCTCGGCCGACGTCAGGACGGCCGCCCCAGGGGCGCGGGGCTGTGCCGGATCTGCGGCTCCGCCGCGTGGACGCGACGGCCCGCGGTTCGCCTCGGCCGACGTGGCCCGCGGTTCACCTCGGCCGACGTCAGGGCAGCCAACCAAGGGGCGCGGGGAACTGCGCGACAAGCCACGACGGGCCGGCAGCCGCGCAATCACCCGTACCCCCGATTCTCTAGGCGCCCCTAGCCCAGCTCACCCGCGGCCGCCAGCTCGGCAACCCGCACCAGCGTGCGCACCGCCGTGCCCGTACCGCCCTTCGGCGTGTACCCGAACGGCCCGCCCTCGTTGAAGGCCGGGCCCGCGATGTCCAGGTGCGCCCAGGTGATGCCCTCGCCCACGAACTCCCGCAGGAACAGACCGGCCACCAGACCGCCGCCCATCCGCTCGCCCATGTTCGCGATGTCCGCGGTCGGCGAGTCGATGCCCTTGCGCAGGTGCTCCGGCATCGGCATCGGCCACGCCGGTTCCCCCGACTCCTCCGCCGCCTCGTGCACCGCGGAGCGGAACGCGTCGTCGTTCGCCATGATCCCGTACGTCCGGCTGCCCAGCGCCAGCATCATCGCGCCGGTCAGGGTCGCCACGTCGATGATCGCGTCCGGCTTGTCCTGCGAGGCCGCCCACAGCGCGTCGGCGAGCACGAGCCGGCCCTCGGCGTCGGTGTTGAGCACCTCCACCGTCTTGCCGCTGTACATGCGCAGCACGTCGCCCGGGCGCGTCGCGGAACCCGACGGCATGTTCTCGGCCAGCGCCAGCCAGCCGGTCACGTTGACCTCGAGGCCGAGCCGCGCGGCGGCGACGACCGCGGCGAACACGGCGGCGGCACCGGCCATGTCGCACTTCATCGTCTCGTTGTGCCCGGCCGGCTTCAGCGAGATGCCGCCCGAGTCGTAGGTGATGCCCTTGCCGACGAAGGCGAGGGACTTCTTCGCCTTGGACGAGGTGTACGACAGCTTCACCAGCCGCGGACCCGACGCCGAACCGGCGCCGACGCCCAGGATGCCGCCGTAGCCGCCCTTGGTGAGCGCCTTCTCGTCGAGCACCTGCACCTTGATGCCGTGCTCCTTGGCCGCGGCCTGCGCCACCGCCGCGAAGGCCTCCGGGTCGAGGTCGTTCGGCGGGGTGTTGACCAGGTCGCGGGCGCGGTTCAGCTCCTCGGCGACGGCCGCGGCACGATCGAGGGCCGCCTTGTACGCCTTGTCGCGGGGCTTGCCGCCCAGCAGCGCGGCCTCCCCCAGCGGGGCCTTGCCGTTGCCCTTGGCGCCCTTGGCCTCCTTCGCGGACTCCTTGTACGCGTCGAAGGAGTACGCGCCGAGCAGCACGCCCTCGGCGACGAAACCGGCGTCGGCGGCCTCGGCGAGCGGCAGGGCGAAGGCGGCCTTCTTGGCGCCGGCCAGGGCGCGGGCGGCCGCACCGGCGGCCCTGCGCAGCGTCTCCGCGTCGAAGCCGGCGTCCTTCTCCGGCTCGGCGCCGAGGCCCACCGCCACCACGACGGGCGCCTTGAAACCGGACGGAGCGGGCAGCTTCGTCACCTCGCCCTCGGCGCCGGAGGCACCCAGGGTCTCCAGGACACCGGCGAGCCGGCCGTCGTACGCCTTGTCCACGGCCTCGGCGCCCGGTGCGACGGACGGGCCGTTCGCGCCCTTGGCGACACCGATCACGATCGCGTCGGCCCGGAGGCCGGGCGCCGCGGCGGTGGAGAGAGTGAGAGCAGTCACGGTGGTGAAATCTCGCTTCCGTATGAAGTCTGGTGTGGCCGAATGCGGGTGGGTCGACCGGGCCCGACATCCGACCCTAGATCCCTCCTGCGATGCGGTCCTCGCCTGGGCAGGCGAACACTCGGCACGAGCCTACGCTCGCCCCCGGCCGCGACGGCTCCCCCGGGTCAGCGGTTTCCGCGCCGAGCCGTGGATGGGAGATCATTCCCGGGGTACGCCGCCCACCCCGACCCCACTCTGGAGCACCCCCGTGAGACGCCCGGTCCTGTCGACAGCCCTTCTCCTGCTGCTGCTCGCGGGCTGCACGTCGGCCCCGGGCGACGACGGGGACGGCGGTGACGGCGGCGCGGCCACCGGGCACTGGCGGCCGACGCCGGGCACCGCCTGGCAGTGGCAGCTCAGCGGCAGGCTCGACACCTCCGTCGACGTACCGGTCTACGACATCGACGGCTTCGACCACGACGAGGCCACGGTCGCGCGTCTGCACGAGGACGGACGCAAGGTCATCTGCTACGTCTCCACCGGTGCCTGGGAGGACTTCCGGCCCGACGCCGACGCGTTTCCGGCCGCGGTGCTGGGCAAGGGCAACGGCTGGGAGGGCGAGCGGTGGCTGGACATCCGCGCGACGGACGTCCTGGAGCCGCTGATGGCCGAACGCCTCGACATGTGCCGTGAGAAGGGCTTCGACGCGGTCGAGCCGGACAACATGGACGGCTACCGGAACGAGACCGGCTTCCCGCTCACCGGTGACGACCAGCTCCGCTACAACCGGCTGATAGCGAAGCTCGCCCACGACCGAGGAATGGCCGTCGGCCTGAAGAACGACCTGGACCAGATCCCGGACCTGGTGGACGACTTCGACTTCGCCGTCAACGAGCAGTGCGCCCAGTACGGCGAGTGCGCCGACAACCGGCCGTTCGTCGACGCGGACAAGGCCGTCTTCCACGTCGAGTACGAGCTGCCGACCGCCCGCTTCTGCGCCGACTCCCGTGAGCTGCGGCTCAGTTCGATGCGGAAGAAGTACGAGCTGGACGCGTGGCGGGAGGCCTGCTGAGCCCGGGGCCGCGGGCCCCGCGCCGTGCGGGTCAGCCCAGGGCCAGGACCACCAGCGCGGTCGTCGCCGCAGTCTCCGCCACCCCGCCGAAGACGTCGCCCGTGACACCGCCGAAGCGGCGCACGCAGTGCCGCAGCAGCAGTTCGGCGACGGCGAGCGCGCACACCACGGCGAGCGCCGTGCGCGCGGCGTCGTACGGGCCGAAGCACGCGCCCGCCGCCGAGGCCGCCAGGACGACTGCCGTCGCCGCCGCGGCGGCGACGCCGGCCGGGACGACCCCGGCGACCGCCGCACCCAGGCCCTCCGGGCGGGCGGCGGGCACCCCCGCCCGGGCCGCCGCCGTGAGCGCCAGCCGGGCGGCGGTCGCCGACACCACGGCGGCGAGCGCGCCCCGCGCCCACGAACCGTCGTAGGCCTGCGCGAGGGCGGCCACCTGGGCGAGGAGCGTGAACAGGAGGGTGAGGACGCCGAACGGTCCGATGTCCGACTGCTTCATGATCCGCAGGGCGTCCTCGGCGGGTTTGCCGCTGCCCAGACCGTCGGCGGTGTCGGCCAGTCCGTCCAGGTGCAGCCCGCGGGTGAGGACGGCGGGGACGGCGGCCGTGGCCACCGCGGCGAGCAGGCTGCCCGCGCCCAGGGCGAGCAGCGCGAGTCCGACACAGGCGGCGGCGACGCCCACGGCCAGCCCGGCCAGCGGCGCGCAGAGCATGCCGCCGCGCGCGGCGGCCCGGTCCCAGCGGGTCACCTTGACCGGGAGCACGGTGAGTGTGCCGAAGGCGAAACGGAGGCCGTCGGGGAAGGGGGTCCTGAGCACCGGCGCAGACTACCCGGCGGTCGGCGGGGCGTTGACGGCCCGTGGGCATAAAGTATGCATATGGGAGATTGGTGGCAGCGCAACATCATGGAACCGGGCAAGCTGCCACTGCTCCTCGCGCTGACGGCGTTCGTGCTGACGTTCGTGATCACCAGGGTCGTCACCCGTCTGATCCGGGCGGGCAAGGGACCCTTCGGGAACGTCAAGGCGGGCGGGGTGCACATCCATCACGTCGTCCCCGGCGTCGTGCTCACCGTCATCGGCGGTTTCGGCGCCGTCGCCGGGGGCCGCCACGGGTTCGGTTCGGCCCTCGCGGCGGTGGTCTTCGGCATCGGGGCGGGGCTGGTCCTGGACGAGTTCGCGCTGATCCTGCACCTCGACGACGTCTACTGGACCGAGGCGGGGCGCAAGAGCGTGGAGGTCGTGGTGCTCACCGCGGCCCTGGTCGGGCTGGTGCTCGCCGGGTTCACGCCGTTCGGGGTGGACGGGATGACGCAGGACGAGCTGCAGGACCGCGCGAACGTCATCGCGACGGTCGCGGGCAACTTCCTGTTCTCCCTGCTCGCCCTGGCCAAGGGCAAGGCCCGGCTGGCGATCTTCGGGGTCATCGTGCCGGTGATCGCCCTGATCGGCGCGGTGCGCCTGGCCCGCCCCGGCTCCCCCTGGGCCCGCCGTTTCTACGCCCGCCGCCCCCGGGCCCGCGCGAAGGCCCACCTCCGCGCCTACCACCACGACCGCCGCTGGTCCGGCCCCCGCCGCACCCTCCAGGACTGGATCGGCGGCCGCCCGGACCCGAACTGACCCCCAACAAGCCACCCCCGACTACGGGCAGCCGCCGTGCCGTCCTGGCAGCGGGCAGTCGTGCCTCCCCAGAGGGGGTACCCCCAGGGCGGCACGGGTGGGCGCAGCGGCACCCCGCGACGCCGGGCCGCGCAACCCCTCCGGCGCCCGCACCCACCCGGGCGCCCGGAAACCCCCGGGCCGGCGGCCCACCCCGCACCCACGCACCGCCCGCGCCGGGCAACCAAGCCCCCGGTCAAGCCCCTGGTCAAGCCCCCGGTCGCCGAACCGAGTTCACTCGCCGTCAGCCACCGGCTCACCGTCGGAGACCTCCGGCAGCTCCGCCGCCAACGCCGCCGCCGCCTGCACCAGGGGCAGGGCCAGCAGCCCACCCGCCCCCTCGCCCACCTTCACGCCCTGCGACAGCAGCGGTTCAAGCGCCATCCGGTCCAGCGCCTTGGCCTGCCCCGGCTCCCCGCTGTCGTGCGCGGCCAGCCACCAGTCCGGCGCCCGGAAGGCGACCCGCTGCCCGACCAGCGCGCACGCGGCCGTCACGACGCCGTCCAGGATCACCGGCATCTTCCGCACCGCGCTCTGCAGCAGGAACCCCGTCATGGCCGCGAGGTCCGCGCCACCGACCGTGGCGAGGAGCCGCAACTGGTCGCCGAGGACGGGCCGCGCGCGGCGCAACGCGTCCCGGATCGCCGCGCACTTGCGCATCCAGGCCAGGTCGTCGATGGGCAGCCCGCCCCGGCCGGTGACGACCGACGCGTCCGTCCCGCACAGCGCCGCGACCAGGACGCCCGCCGCCGTCGTACCGCCCACGCTCACGTCGCCCAGCACCACCAGGTCCGTGCCCGAGTCGGCCTCCTCGTCGGCCACCGCCATCCCGGCCCGGAAGGCGGCCTCCGCCTCCTCGAGGGTCAGCGCGTCCTCGATGTCGATGCGTCCGCCGCCGCGCCGCACCCGGTGCCCCGCCACCTCGGCCGGCAGCGCCTCCGGGTCGCAGTCCAGGGCCATGTCGACGACGCGCACGGGCACGTCCAGGCGCCCGGCGAGCACCGACACCGGCCGCCCGCCCTCCAGCACCTCGCGCACCAGTTCACCGGCGCCGCCCGCGGGCCGCGCCGAGACGCCCAGCTCGGCGACCTTGTGGTCGCCGGCGAAGAGCACCACCCGGGGCCGCACGACGGGCCGTACCGGTACGGCGGACTGCGCGGCCGCCAGCCACTCGCCCAGGTCGTCCAGGCGGCCCAGCGATCCGGGCGGGACGGCCTGACGCTCCCGGCGCGCCTCCGCGTCGCGGCGCACCCCGCCGTCGGGACGCTCGATCAGGTCGGTGAAGTCGTCGAGATTCAGCGAGCTCATTCGCCGAACAGTACCGGCCCCGGTCGAACGCGGAGGAAGGCCCGTGGGCAGCACGCCCGGGCTGCGTCGTTGCACCCCGTAAGGCGATCACCTACGTAACGTTTTGCCTGGAATGTCGTACGTCCCCGCGTACGCCTCGTCTCGTGTCGGGAGCCGCCCGTGTCCGGACCCTCCGCCCCCTCGGTGCCTCCCGTCCCCGCGGTGCCCCCCGTCCCCTCGTACGGGCCGTACCGCCAGGACTGCCCCTGGTGCGGTTCGCGGCGGCTGCGTGCCCGGCTGCGCGGCGACGGGCCGCGGCAGGGCGTCCCACACCGGTCGCCGCTCGAGCGGTGCTCGGACTGCCGGCACGTCTTCCGGAACCCGCCGCTCACGCCGGGCCCCGAGCGCCCCCTTGTCCGGGCCGGTGTCCGGGTGCGGCACGGTCTGGCCGCCCGCGCGATGTCCCTCCGCTGTCCCGAGCCCGAGAGCTGGCTCGACGTCGGCACCGGGGACGCCGACTTCCCGCTGACCGCCCGCAGGTACTTCCCGTACACCTCGTTCGACGGCCTGGACCCCACCCACCGCGTGCTGCGGGCCCGTGCCGTGGAGCGGGTGGAGGAGGCGTTCGTCGGGCGGCCGACGGACCGGCACATCGCGGCCAGACTGCGGGGGCGCTACGACGTCGTCAGCCTCTTCCAGTACCTGGAACGCGTGCCCAACCCCCGCGCGGAGCTGCGGGCCGCGCTCGACGTGCTGAGGCCCGGCGGGCACCTGCTCGTCGACGTGGCCGACCCGCGCCGCCTGTTCCCCGTCCACCCCGTCGGACTGCACGCCGAACTCGTGGCCCGGGGCTGCACGGTCCTCACCGGCGCCCGCGCCCACCGCGTCATCGCGCGCAAGGACGCCCTGGGGCCTGTCCGGCCCTAGGGGCGTCGTTCGGACCTCGCCGGCCCCCGCGCCCCCGGCCTGGTCCAAGCAGCGCCCCTAGCGCGTGTCTCTTTGATGGATTGGTCCGTTGATCGGATGTGTCCGTCCGATTAGTGATCACCGATGCGATGTGGGGCCGGATCCGGCCGTT